>JASHWN010000344.1 GCA_030044035.1 Xanthobacteraceae bacterium | reverse complement strand
GCGCGGGCGCTGCTTGCCGACGTCGGGCTTGCCGCCTACACGGACAAGCTTGCCGTGGAATTGCCGTACGGCCGCAAACGCGCGCTCGAAATCGCAACGACCATCGCGCTCGATCCGAAAATGCTGCTGCTCGACGAGCCGATGTCCGGCATGGCCCGTGAGGACGTCGAGCGCATCAGCGCGCTGATCAAGTCGCTCGCAGTCCATCGCACAGTGTTGATGGTGGAACACAATCTGAGCGTCGTCGCCAATCTGTGCGACCGCATCACGGTGCTCAGCCGCGGCGAGATTTTGGCCGAAGGCGACTACAAGACCGTATCGGCCGATCCGGCGGTGCGCGAAGCCTATCTCGGGACCGGTCATGCCTGATACGTCCGCGCTGCTCACCGTCGCCGATCTGCAAGCCTGGTACGGCGAGTCGCATATCTTGCACGGCGCGACCTTCGAGGTGCGCGCCGGCGAGGTGGTCACCCTGCTTGGGCGCAACGGCGTCGGCAAGACGACGACGTTGAAATCCATCATGGGCATGGTCGAGCAGCGCTCGGGCTCGGTGCGGTTCGACGGCCGCGAGCTGATCGGGCTCTCCTCCGACGTGATCGCGCGTGCCGGCATCGCCATCTGCCCCGAGGAGCGCGGCATTTTCGCCAGTCTCGATGTGCGCGAAAATCTGTTGCTGCCGCCGCAGCTTCTTCCCGGCGGCCTCGATCTCGATCATATCTTCGAGCTGTTCCCGAATTTGCGCGAGCGCCTAACCAGCCAGGGCGCCAAGCTATCGGGCGGCGAGCAGCAGATGCTGGCGATCGCGCGCATCCTGCGCACCGGCGCCCGCCTGTTGCTGCTCGATGAGCCGACCGAGGGGCTCGCCCCCGTCGTCATTCAGCAGATCGGCCGCACCATCGGCGCGCTTAAGGCGCAGGGATTCACCATACTGCTGGTCGAACAGAACTTTAATTTCGCCGCGACTATTGCCGACCGCTACTATGTGATGGAACATGGCCGCATCGTGGACCATTTCCCGACCGCCGCCCTGACGGCCAATATGGGGAAGCTGCACGAATATCTGGGAGTCTGATAGAGTACAAAGCGAAGGGCCCAAGGCTGATAGCTGAAGGTCCGCAGAGAGGGAGGTTTCCTAATGCGTCTCGCAGGCAGTTTGGCGTTCGCGCTTACTGTGCTCTTTGGCACGGCGGCGCAGGCGCAGAACCCGATTAACGTCAAGCTCGGCGTGCTCAACGACATGTCGAGCCTGTATGCCGACATCAGCGGGCCCGGCTCGGTTGTCGCCGCCAAGATGGCGGTGCAGGACTTCAACCCGGCCGCGCACAACATGAAGGTCGAGATCATCAGCGCCGACCATCAGAACAAGCCGGACGTCGGCTCCAACATCGCCCGCCAATGGTTCGACGTCGACCATGTCGACGCCATCGTCGATGTGCCGACGTCAAGCGTGGCGCTCGCCGTTGCCGACGTCACGCGCGAGAAGAACAAGGTATTTCTGATCTCCGGCGCCGCTTCGTCGGATCTGACCGGCCCGAAATGCTCGCCCAACAGCGTGCACTGGACCTACGACACCTGGATGCTGGCGAACGGCACCGGCAAGGCATTGGTGCAGACCGGCGGCGACACCTGGTTCTTCATCAC
Organism: Xanthobacteraceae bacterium; assembly: GCA_030044035.1. Taxonomy (GTDB): domain Bacteria; phylum Pseudomonadota; class Alphaproteobacteria; order Rhizobiales; family Xanthobacteraceae; genus BOG-931. The sequence continues at coordinate 2,978 of JASHWN010000344.1, read as the reverse complement.
CGCGGATTATGCGTTCGGCCACGCGCTCGAGCGTGATACCGCCGCGGTGGTGACGGCAAACGGTGGCAAGATCGTGGGCAGCGTCAACGTGCCGCTCAACAATTCCGACTTCTCCTCGTTCCTGCTGCAGGCCCAGCAATCGCATGCCAAGATCATCGGCCTTGCCAATGCCGGCGGCGACACCATCAACTCGATCAAGCAAGGCGCCGAATTCGGCATCACCGCCGGCGGCCAGCACTTCGCCGGCTTGTTGGTGTTCATCTCCGATGTCCAGGCGCTGGGCCTGAAAACCGCGCAAGGCCTCGTCCTCACCTCGACCTGGTACTGGGACATGAACGACACCAACCGGGCCTGGACCAAGCGCTGGCAGGCCGAACGGCCGGGCAAGTTCCCCACCATGGTGGCGGCCGGCGTCTATTCGTCGATCCTGCATTATCTGAAGGCGGTCGCCGCGGTCGGCAGCGCCGCCGATGGCAAGGCCGTCGTCGACAAGATGAAAGAGATGCCGACCGACGACCCGCTGTTCGGCAAGGGCCAAGTGCGCGTCGACGGCACGGTCACCCATCCGGCCTATCTGTTCGAGGTGAAATCGCCTGCCGAATCGAAATATCCCGGCGACGATTTCAAGCTGCGCGCCACGATCCCGGCCGACGAGGCATTCCGGCCGCTCAAGGACGATAATTGTCCGCTGGTCAGCGCCGCAGCAAAGTAAGCGCTCACCTCAAACCGGCCCTCTCCCGTTGGGAGAGGGCCAAGCGCAGGCGCCGGCGCTGCGGGTCGCAATGGTCGAAATCTTCGGCATTCCCTCCTATGCGTTGTTCGGCCAGCTTCTGATCGGCCTGATCAACGGCTCGTTCTACGCGCTGTTGAGCCTCGGCCTTGCCGTCATCTTCGGCATGCTTAACATCATCAATTTCACCCATGGCGCGCAGTACATGATGGGCGCGTTCGCCGCCTATCTGATGCTGGAATACCTTGGCCTCGATTACTGGGTCGCGCTGGTCATCGTGCCGTTCCTGATTGCGGCGACCGGCATCGTGATTGAGCGGCTGTTCCTGCAGCACATTCGCAAGCTCGATCACCTCTACGGGCTTATTCTTACGTTCGGACTCGCGCTGATCATCGAAGGCCTGTTCCGCAATGCCTACGGCTCGTCCGGCAAGCCCTATCAGGTGCCGGAGCTGCTGCAGGGCGGGCGCAATCTCGGCTTTATGTTCCTGCCGAACTACCGCGCCTGGGTGATCGCGTTCTCGCTCGTCGTCTGCTTCGCCACCTGGTTTGCCATCGAGCGCACGCGGCTCGGCTCGTATCTGCGCGCTGCGACCGAAAATCCGACCCTGGTCCGCGCCTTCGGCATCAACGTGCCGCGCATGGTGACTCTGACCTACGGCTTCGGCGTCGGGCTTGCGGCGCTCGCCGGCGTGATGGCGGCGCCGATCTACAACGTCTCGCCGCAGATGGGCTCCGATCTGATCATCGTCGTGTTCGCAGTCGTGGTGATCGGCGGCATGGGCTCCATTCTCGGCGCGATCATCACGGGATTCGCGCTCGGCGTGATCGAGGGTTTGACCAAGGTGTTCTTTCCCGAAGCGTCCAGCACGGTGATTTTCGTCATCATGGCGATCGTGCTGTTGATCAGGCCGGCCGGCCTGTTCGGCAGGACCGTGTGATGGCGGCGCTCGCCGATCCACCGATCGTCGAGACGCGCCGCGACGGCGAGCGCAGCCTCGCCGTCGCGTTCGCGCTCATGGTCGCGCTGCTCGTCGCGGCGCCGTTCGTGGTCTATCCGGTATTTCTGATGCAGGCGCTGTGTTTTGCGCTGTTCGCCTGCGCCTTCAATCTATTGATCGGCTATGTCGGCCTGCTCTCCTTCGGCCACGCGCTGTTCTTCGGCTGGGCGAGCTATCTGTCGGCGCACGCCGCCAAGATCTGGGGCTTTCCTCCGGAGGCTGCGGTGCTGATCGGCACGACCAGCGGCGCTGTGCTCGGCATCATCGCCGGCAGCATCGCCATCCGCCGCCAGGGCATCTATTTCGCCATGATCACGCTGGCGCTGGCGCAGATGATGTATTTCGTCGCATTGCGCGCGCCGTTCACCGGCGGCGAGGACGGTATCCAAGACGTGCCGCGCGGCCGCTTGTTCGGCGTGTTCGATCTGTCGCACGAAATGACCATGTACGTGTTCATCCTGGTCATGGTGCTGGCCGGCTTTGTCTTCATCTACCGTATCATCAACTCGCCGTTCGGCGAGGTGCTCAAGGCGATCCGCGAAAACGAGCCGCGCGCCGTCTCGCTGGGCTATAAGACCGACCGCTACAAGCTGTGCGCCTTTGTGCTCTCGGCGACGCTGGCGGGGCTTGCCGGCGCGCTCAAGGCGCTGGTGTTCCAGTTGGCGTCGCTGACCGACGTTTATTGGACCATGTCCGGCGAAGTCGTGCTGATGACCTTGGTCGGCGGGCTCGGCACCGTGTTCGGCCCGGTGGTCGGCGCGTTCCTGATCGTTGCCATGGAAAATTACCTGGCGCAGTTCGGCCAATGGGTGCTGGTCATCCAGGGCGTCATCTTCGTCGCCTGCGTGCTGGTCTTCCGCCGCGGCATCGTCGGCGAATTGGCCCATGCGTTGGGCGTGAAGCTATAGCAGTAATCAGTAATCAGTAATCAGAAGTCAGAAGCGAATTGGCAGGATATCATAGGATTCTGATTACTGACTTCTGATTACTGAAACCTGAAAAGGAGCGACCCATGGGTGCGGAAGCGCGGTTGAAAGAGTTGGGCCTGGTGCTGCCGAAGCTGCCAAAGCCGATGGCCAATTACCTGCCGTATCGGCTCGCCGGCAATCTATTGTTTCTCGCCGGCCAGGGCCCGCGCGATGAGGCCGGCAACAGCCTCACCGGCAAGCTCGGCGCCGGCGTCAGCGTCGAGGAGGGCTACCGGCGCGCCCGGTTCGTCGGGCTCGGCCTGCTCGCCGCCATGCGTGA
>JASHWN010000343.1 GCA_030044035.1 Xanthobacteraceae bacterium | reverse complement strand
CATTTCGACGGCCGCGGTTGGCTCGCGATCGACCCCAAGGCTCTGATCGGCGAGCGCGGTTTCGACTACGCCAACCTGTTCTGCAATCCGGATCACGCGACGGCGACCGACCGGGCGCGGTTCGCGCGCCGGCTTGAATTGGTCGCGACGGCGGCACCGATTGAGCGCCGGCGGCTGCTGCAGTGGATTGTCGCGTGGGCCGGCCTGTCGGCATCGTGGCTCATCGGAGAGGGCGATGCGGCGCAGACTGAGATTAGTGTCGCCGAGCTCGCCGCCGCTGCCCTCGTTCAGTGAATGATCTTGCGCGCTACGGTCGGAGCAGCCAGCCGTTACACCGGCTCGGCATCGATCAATACGAACGCCACGACTGCCGTTTCGTTGGTGCGGTTGCTCCAGGCGTGATTGGTGCCGCGCTGGATCAGCACGTCGCCGGCTTTCAGCAACACTTCGCCTTCGTCCATCATGGCGAAAATTTCGCCGGACAGCACGATGGCGTAATCGATGGTCGCGGTTTTGTGGAAGCCGGGATGGCGCGGATTGTTGCGGTCGCTCGCTTCGGCGCGGCCGGACGGATCAGGGAGCGCGTGCTCGCGTGCGATGGCGGCCAGCCGCTCGCTGTCGGGCGGATATTCAATGATGCGGAATACCGAGCCGTTCGGCGGCGGCGGCAGGCGCGCGCCGCGGGTAATGGCGTCGGCGCTGCCGCGATTGTTGGCCGGCGTGCGCGCGGTCTCCCACAATTCGTGGACGATGGCGCTGCCTTTGGTGCGGCTGAACACGTGCCGCGTCGGCGCGTCGATGATGAAGATCGACTTGCCGGCGTCGTTATGGCCGGTGACGACGCGGCGGATTTTTTTGGGCATGTCTTCCTCTTGTAGGGTGGGCATTGCGCCAATCGCGCACGTGTCGGTATTTCACTGCGCCCAGGCGCAATGCCCACGCGGCTCCGCGTGGGCAAAATCGCACGTGAACGCGCATGCAAGCGTTTCGTTGTTTGGGCGCGATCTTGCCCACCCTACCTTTGGGAGCGCAGGCGCGCGAGCAGCTCCTCGGTCGGATAGGAATCCGCGGGCAGGCCGAATTTGAGCTGCATGGCTTTGACCGCCTGGCGGCTTTTCAGCCCGAGAAAACCGTCGATCTTGCCGACGTCATAGCCGTCGCGCACGAGCAGGGTCTGCAGCTCTTTGACTTGTTCGAACGGCAGCGCCGGCGGTGGGTTGCCGCGATGCAGCGCCTGAGCGCCGGCGATGCGGGTGGCGAGATACGCGGCCGTGGTCGAATAGACCAGGGAATTGTTCCACTGCAGATAGACGTCGAAATTCGGATAGACCAGGAACGCCGGACCGAAGCGGCCCATCGGTAAAAGCAGCGACCCCGGCAGCTCGTCCTGCGGCAGCGGCCTTCCGTCGGTGAGCGTGACGCCGAGCGCCGCCCATTTTTTACGCGGCAGCTTGATGTCGAGATCGGCCTGGTCCCAGGGCAGCTGCGCCGGCACGCGCACTTCGCTTAGCCACGGCTCGCCGCGCTTCCAACCGAGCCCGACCAGATAATGCGCGGTCGAGCCGAGCACGTCGGGCACGTCGTGAATGAGATCGCGCTTGCCGCGGCCGTCGTAGTCGACCGCGTATTTGAAATATTCCGACGGCATCATCTGGGTCTGGCCGAGCTCGCCGGCCCACGAGCCGATCATTTCCGAAGGCACAAGGTCGCCGCGCTCGATCAGGCGCAGCGCATCGAACAATTGGCCGCGAAACCGATCGGCGCGCCGGCAGTCGTAAGCCAGCGACGCGATCGAGGAAAGCGTCGGGTATTTGCCCATGTTGGCGCCGAAATCGCTCTCCAGGCCCCAGAACGAGACGATGACCGGCGCCGGTACGCCGTAGTCGTGATCGATGCGCGAAAACACCGGCGCGTATTGCTTGATCAGCGCCGCGCCGCGCTGGATGCGGTACGCGGCAGCCATGCGGTCGGAGAATTGCAGGAACGTTTGAGTGAATACGCGCTGGCCGCGGTCGATGTTCACGATGCGCTGGTCGTAAGCCAGATACGGCGCGGCCTCGGCGATGGCGCGCTGCGCAATGCCCTGTGACGCGGCCTCGCGCTCGAAGCTGCCGAGCCAACTTTCGTACGAGCCGGAGGTGCGGCACGGCACCTCAGCGCGCGCGGCGGTGATGAGGGTCTCAAGCAGCGCAATTGATAGAAGTAAGCTACGGCGCATTACGCATTCCTTCGCTTGTCATGGCCCGCGAAGGCGGGCCATCCAGTAATCAGTGCGGGTCGGGAGGTCGGTTCATCGAAAATGCAAGCGGTTACTGGATCGCCCGCTGGGCGGACGATGACAGCGAAACGCATTAGGAGCGGGCCTTCTGATACCACTCCAAAATCTCCTCGCCGGTCCAGTACAGTACGCCGTCGAAGCGGCGCGTGTAGTCATAGATCGCTGCCAAATGTCTGATGCGGTGCGGTTGGCCGCTGATGTAGGCGTGGATGGCGAGCGGAAAGATCTTGGCGCGCTGCTCGCCTTCGGCGTAGAGCCGATCGAACTGATCGATGGCGCGGCGCAGCAGATAGTCGCTCTCATGGTGCTGCACGATCATCATCGGGATGTCGTTGAGCTCGAGCGTGTATGGCAGCGTGACCAGCGGGCCTTTGGCGGTGCGGATCGTGGTCGGCTCGTCGTCGTAGACCCAGTCGCCGATATATTTGATGCCGGCATCGACCAGCAATTCCGGCGTCTCCAAGGTCTGCGTCAGCCCCGGGCCGAGCCAGCCGACCGGGCGCTTGCCGGTGAACCGCTCGATGACGTCGAGCGAGCGAGTGATCATGGCCTTTTGATTTGGCTCACTGTGGATCGGCCCCTGCTGGTAGGCGTGGCCCATGAACTCCCAGCGGTCGGAGCGGGCCTGCTGGGCGACGCGCTTGTAATCTTCGCAGACCCGCGCGTTGATCGCCAGCGTCGGCCGGATGTTTTGGCGCTTGAACAGCTCGAAGAACCGCCAGACGCCAACGCGCATGCCGTATTCGTGCCAGCTCCAGTTTGGCACGTCGGGAAGCAGCGTTTGTCCGGTCGGCGGCGCCAGCACCTGCCGCGCCATCGGCTTGGCGATGTCCCAGACTTCGAGATTGACGATGGTCCAGAACACGACGCGCGCATTGCCCGGCAATTTCAGCGGCGGCCGGTCGACGATCGCCGAATAATCGGCGCGCTCGCGCGGCAGCATGGGTTTGCCCGCGGTTTTTCCGCCGCTTTTGCGCTTTTTCATCGTGCCACCCTCGTTGGCCTACTCCGGTGCCGCCGGATTTGTCGCGCCGACCATACGGCGAGGCTATGGCCGCGACAACGCCGGGCGCTTTGTGTCGCGAGCTGTCGCCTGCGATCACAAGCCCGTTAGCACTCGCGAAACCGGATTGCAGTCCGAGGCGAATGGAGCATCTATGGAACTGGGCGGCCGGGGCCTGATTATCTTCCCAGCCATATGATTGCGGTTCGTTGATCTCTCCTTACTTGCGGATTTTGCGATGCCACGCACTGCCGCTTCCCGGCCCGTTCGGTTGTCCGAGTTGGAAGGTTCGGTGCAGGACTTAAGGCGCGGCGCGGCGCACGCGACCGAAGCAGCGCCCGACGACCCGCGGCAATACTGGCTTGATGCCTTTCGGACGGTGCGCGGCGAAACCGAGCGGCGCGCGGCGTATTTGTCGGCCGAAGACCAGGTCGTCCAATCGATGCCGGACGCGAGCCCGACCAAATGGCACCGCGCCCACGTCACCTGGTTCTTTGAAGAATTTTTGCTGCGCCGCTTTGCGCCTGGCTACCAGCCGTTCGACGACCGCTTCGCCTATCTGTTCAATTCCTATTACGTCTCGGCCGGCCCGCGCCATGCCCGCCCGCAGCGCGGCCTGATCACCCGGCCG
>JASHWN010000342.1 GCA_030044035.1 Xanthobacteraceae bacterium | reverse complement strand
AACGTGGTCGGCTGGCCCCAGAAATTGGCGATGGTCTTGTTCGAGGCGATGCCGTCTGCCGTCAGCGACGGGTTGCCGATCAGCATGTTGGCGATGCCGCCCTTGGCGCCCTGGCCGTGACAGAGCGCGCATTTGTCCTCGAACAATTTGGCGCCTTGCGCCGCGGTGCCGCTGCCGGGCGGCAGCCCGGTGCCGTCGGGCAGGATGGTGATGTCCCAGGCTTTCAGGTCCGATGGCGAGACCGGCTTGCCGAGCCCGGGCGTGCTTTCGGCCGCGTGCGCCGCCGGGGCGAAGGCCAGCACGGCGAGAACGCCGAGTGTCATCAGTGCGCGGAAAGATCCACTTGCCCCCTCCCTAACCCTCCCCCGCAAGCGGGGGAGGGAATGCACTGAGCGCGCGCGCGAGCGTGCGGAGAGAGTGGCTTTAAACATAGACATGCTTGATCTCTCCCTTGGCGTCGATGCCCCAGCAAGTGAGGCTGTTGTAGTGCTGGTTGGGAAAGCCGTACGGACTCTTCACCGGCGCCTTGGTCTCGCCGCGCTTGGCGACGAAATCGGGGCGCAGCGGCTGCACCGCGCCGGAATCGTCCCAGGCGCGGCTGGTGATGATCGCCGGCTGGCCGTCCCAGCGCCACGGCATGCGGAAGCGCGTGAAGGCCTTCGGCGTCGCCGGGCCTTCGACCGCGGCTTCGCCCCAGCTCTTGCCGCCGTCGGCCGACACCAAAACCTTGGCGATGGTGCCGGTGCCCGAATAGGCGATGCCGGAGATTTCGTAATAGCCGGCGCCCTGCATGCTCAGGCCGAACGACGGTTTGGTGATGAACGACTTCACCTCGTTGACGAAGTAGAAGCGGTACGCCTTGCCGCTCGGCAATAGCGGCGAGTAGTTGCGCGTCTCGTAGAACGTCATCGCCGGCTGATCGGTGATGTAGAGCCGGCGCAGGAATTTGGTGTTCATGTTGCCTTCGTAGCCGGGCAACAGAAGCCGCATCGGATAGCCGTTGCCCGGCATCAAGCGCTCGCCGTTCTGATAAAGCGCGATCAGCGCGTCCTCGTAGCCCTTCTTCAGCGGCACGCTGCGGCTGACCAGGAGCGAATCGGCGCCCTCGGCGACCATCCATGTCGCCTTCGGATCGCTGCCGGCTTCGTCGAGGATGGTCGACACCGGCACGCCGGTCCATTCGGCGCAGGAAACGAGGCCGTGCAGCTGCTGGATGGTGGCCTGCAGCGGCTCGTTGGAGAACATGCCGGCCGAGTTGCCGCCGCACTCGACGAAATGCTTGCGCGTCACCATCGGATAACGCAGCAGCGCCTCGACGGTGTATTCGAGCGGCTGCTTGACCATGCCGTGGATCACCAAGCGGTGCTGCGCCGGATCGATGTCGGGAATGCCGGAATGCAGGATGGTGAAGTGCAGCGGGTTCGGCGTGATGGTGCCGTCGAGGTATTGCAGCGGCGCGCGGGCGTGCTGGGTGCGCGGCTCGCCCTTCGGATTGGAGAGGATGCGGCTGACGTTCTTTTCGAAGCGCGACGGGGTTTGCAGCACCGGCGTCACTTCGCCCGGCTGCAGGCTCCAGAGCGGGTCCTTGAGCGGCTCGGCCGCGGCGCTTGTCGTCGCCGCGCCGGTCGCCATGGCGCCGGCGAACACGATGCCGCCGGAAAGCAGCGCGCGGCGATGCAGGAGGCCGTTGCCGGCGACTTCTTCGAGCGGCGGCGCGCCGCTTAACTTGCGTTTCCTCATGCTTTCACTCCTGAGCGAATCGGCGTCCATCGATGCCGTTCGGTTTCATTGATCGTTGGAGCGGATGGGACTTCTCCCGCGCGCATGTTGCGCCATTCGCGGGAGATTGTGAAGCGGACTCATGTGACCGCTCGTCCCCGCGAAAGCGGGGACCCAGTTCGTTTCAGGCTGGATTCCCGCTTTCGCGGGAATGAGCGGACGGAAGCTTCACCCCTGCAGCCGCGGCAGCAGCGCCAGCGCGTTGCTGCGGTCGATGGCGGCGCGCTCGGCGGCGGAGAGCGAATCCTCGCCCAGGTCGTTGACGCCTTCGGCAACGCTGACGAACGGATAGTCGGTGCCGAACAGGATGTGGTCGAGCGGCGCCATGGCGCGCAGCGCCGCCATCGGGCCCGGCGTCGCCGCGTTGGCGGTGTCGTAATAGAGCTTGCGCAGTTCGGCGGGCAGACCGTTGGGCATGACCTCCTTGGCGTCGGGCCGGTGGCTGAGCGTGTCGACCAGGCGCCCGGCGAGCATCGGCATCGTCCCGCCGCCGTGCGAGAAGATGAAGCGGATGTTTGGATATTTGATCAGCGCGCCGTTGACGATCAGGCTGACGATGGTGCGCGTGGTGTCGAACGGGAATTCGACCATCTGCGGAATGATGCTGGGCAGGATATTGGCGCAGCACGCCGCCACGGTCGGATGCACATAGACCAGCGCGCCGCGCCGGTTGAGCTCGGCCAGCACCGGCGCAAACGACGCATCGCCCAGATATTTTCCGTCGTAGGAGCTTAAGAGCCCGATGCCGTCGGCTTTCAGCGTATCGAGTGCGTATTCGATTTCTTTGAGGCTGCCGTCGGTGTCGGGCGGCGTCACCACGGCGAACAGGCCGTAGCGGTGCGGATAGGTACGGATTTGCTCGGCGGCGTAATCGTTCCACATCCGCGACAGCCGGCGCGCCGCGGCGACGTCACCGAACCACGGGCCGGGCGTGGTGACCGAGGCGATTGCGGTGGCGATGCCGTTCTGCTCCATGATCTCGAGCGACTGGCTCGGCGTCCACGACAACAGCTTGCTGGCGGGCACCGCGCCATGGGTAAAGCCGCTGATGCGCTCGTGCTCCTCCTTCATGTATTGCGGCGGCAGGAAGTGATGATGCACGTCGATTCTTTGTCCGGGCTGTTTGATCGCGAGCGCCTGCGCGGACGCGCGGCACGTTCCGAGCGCCGCAGCGGCGGCGGCTGTGGCGAGGCCGCCGGTCAGAAATTGCCGGCGCGGCACGCAGCACGCGCACGAAGAGAAGAGGGCCATTTGTGTTCCTCCCTAAGTCATTCCGGAAGCCGCGAAGCGGCTATCCGGAATCCATAACCACTGTCGCGCGAAAATTTGCTCCGTCGGTGGTTATGGATTCCGGGTTCGCGCCTGACGGCGCGCCCCGGAATGACGGCGTAACGGAGCATCAGCGACGCGGCGACCACGATGCTTCGCCTCGAGTAACTCTTCCACGACGGCCTTGTGCCTGGTGCTGAGATCGGTACGGCCGCTCCCGTATCTCCCGAACAGGTCCTTCCCGAGTTCGTACGGGGACGAGTCGCGGCGCTTGCGAGTCATGCTCTGTGCCCCACGAGATTAACCGGTTAATTCCCCGCGCGCGTCATGGCTTGGGTCATGATCGCGGTGTAGCCGGGCTCGACCCGCACATCGACGACCGCGACCTTGCCGGCATCGACTTCGGCGATGGCCTTCTCCACGGCCGACGCCAGATCGGCCGGCTTGGTGATCGGGCCGAAGCCTTGCGCGCCTTGGGCGCGGCCCATGGCGGCGAGATCGACTTCCGGCTCGCTCATACGCTGGCCGATCCACTTGTTCTCGACCGGCCGGTTGCGCATGCGCGCCATCCGCTCCTGGTGCAGCTCGTCGTTATAGAACGAGCGGTTGTTGGCGAGCACGAACAGGAGCGGGATCTTGTAATGCACGGCGGTCCACACCGCGGTGACGCCCATCAGAAAGTCGCCGTCGCCGCAGATCGCGATCGGCAGCCGGCCGGAGCCCTTGAGCGCCAAAGCGGCGCCGACCGAAATGCCGGGGCCGCCGCCGACGCCGCCGCCGCCGTCGGAGCCGATGTAATCGAGCGGGTGCTTGAACGTCACCCAGCTGTCGTCCCAGGACAGCGGCAGATGCGTATACGTGACCGCCCGGTCGCCCAGCACTTTACGCAGTGCGCGGGCGATGTGCTCGTTGGTGAAGCCGGCCGGTTCTTTCTCGGAAGATTTGCGCGGCGCCGGTACGGCGTGCGGCTTGGTGCTCCTGCCGATCTCTTTCACCAGCTCCGGCACGACAAGGTCCGGATCGGCGGAAAGGAGCAGATCGACCGCGGGCAGCGCCTGGTGATCCATGCTCCAGCCGTTGTGGATGCGATGGTCGAGCGAAACCTGCACGACCTTGACCGACGGGGTGGGGCCCCAGTGGCGCAGCGCGCCGGCAAGATCGACCCAGTCGAGGCTGAGCACGACGTCGACATTGTTGAGGCCCTCGACCGCGTCCGGCGTGACCGCGCGCGGCGAGCCGGCATAGAGCGGATGATCGGTCGGAAAAGTTGCGCCGATTTTCAGATCGGTGACGACCCGCGCGTTGAGCGCCTCGGCAAGGTTTACGCGCGCGTTCCATGCGTCTTCGCTGCGCGAGGCGCGGCCGGCGAGGATCAGCACCTGCTTGGCGTCCTTGAGCAGCGCGGCAGCCTGGCGGACGAGCTCGGCCGGCGCCGCGGTTGCGACCGGCGGCATGTAGCGCGCCGGATCGATCGACGGCAGCGGCTCGGCGACTTTGGCTTCCTGCAGCTCGGCGTCGAAATTGATGTAGACCGGGCCCTGCGGCACCGTGTTGGCGATCCAGGTGCCGCGCAAAATCGCTTCGCGCGCGGCGCCCGGCGACGCCGGCTGATCGTCCCACTTGGTGTATTCGCGAATGAGCGCGCCCTGGTCGCGCGCGGTGTGGATCCAGTCGATCCACGGCCGGCGCTTGACCGCGTCGACCGGCCCGGTGGCGCCGAGCACCACGACCGGCATGCGGTCGCACCAGGCGTTGAAGATCGCCATCGCGGCGTGCATCAGCCCGACATTGGAATGCACCGCGGTCACCATCGCCTTGCCGGTGACCTTGGCGTAGCCCTGCGCGATGGCGACGGCCGCCTCCTCGTGCAGGCAGAGCAGCATCTGCGGTTTTGCGTTGCCGAGATAATTGACGATGGAATCGTGCAGCCCGCGATAGCTCGCGCCGGGGGTGAGCGCGATGTACGGAATGTCGAGCGAGCGCAGCGCGTCGGCGATGACGTCGGAGCCGAAGCCGGGCGCGTTGGCGCCGGCCGGCGTCGGGCGCTCGAGGCCGGCGACCGCCGGATCGGCTTTGGTCTCGGCGCGGGCGGCGGCGGTCGCGGATGGGGGAGGCGTCATGCGGGCAGTTCCTCGTGCCATGGGGCTGTTGGGGGTTGTAGGGCGCATCCAACCGGATCGCGCGGTAATTCTCAAGGCGGTTTAGAGCTGCGGGTTTCCCGGGCGCAGCGCAGCACGCAGTGGTGCGCTGCAGACCCGGGATCGTAACAGACACTGAATTTGGAACGATCCCGGATCAGCGGTGCACCGCCACAGCGCGTCGAAGAAGCGCGTAAACGCGCTTATGCTGCACCGCATCCGGGAAACCAAACATTCTGTGTTACGAACCCCGGCGCAGGCGTTCCAGCAGCCCGACGCCGGCATAGCCGTCGGCCGGCGCGATGCCGGCCTTCTTCTGATAGGCCTGTACCGCCAGCATGGTGTCGCTGCCGATGCGGCCGTCGGCGCCGCCGGTGTCGTAGCCGAGCGCGGTGAGGCGGCGCTGGATCTCCTCGACTTCGGCCAAGGTCGGCGCGCGCTCGCTGCCGGGAAATTGTTGCTTAAACGGCGCGCCGCCGACGCAGCTTTCGCCGAGATGGCAGAGCGCCAGCGCGTAGCTCATCGCCGGATTGTAGGTTTTGACGGCAAAGAAATTGGCGCCGAGCAGAAACGCCGGTCCGCCCGGCACCGGCACAAAGGGCCGCGCCTTGGCGTCACCTGGTGGGAATTCTTGCCCGTCGGCGCGCTGCACGCCGAGTTTTTGCCAATCCGCATAGCTGCGGGCGCGGTCGCCGCGCATGTGCGCTGGCATCCGCACCTCAAAGCCCCACGGCTCGCCGCGGCGATAGTGGCCGCGCTCGACCAAAAACTTCGCGGTCGAGCCGAGCGCATCGTCGGGCGGACCGAACGGCGACACCTTGCCGTCGTGGTTGTAATCGATGCCGACGTGGAGCCAAACTTCCGGCATCCACTGGGTGTGGCCCATGGCGCCGGCCCAGGAGCCGACCATTTCCTCCGGCGTGCTCCAGCCGCGCTGCACGATGTCCATCGCGTTGATCAGTTCGCTCTGCCAATAGGCGCGGCGCCGCGGCTCGGCCCAGGCCAGCGCGGCGAGCGACGGGAAGATCGGCCGCATGTAGTTCTGCTGCACCAGCGGATCGCCGAACGCCGATTCCATGCCCCAGACGCCGAGCATGATCGCGGGCGC
>JASHWN010000341.1 GCA_030044035.1 Xanthobacteraceae bacterium | reverse complement strand
GCAGCCGCGACGACTGCGCCGGCCTCGTTTTCATTGACGAACTCGTGGAGGCCGTGGCCGATGAGATTAACGGCGCGCGCGGCGTCCTGGGCTTCGTTGAGTAGCTCTTCCATGTCGAGGCAGAGCGACACCAGCTTCGACGCTGCCGCTTTGTTCGAACGAACAGATGTCTTGGCACGCTGGCGTCGGGCAGGCATGGTGAAATTCCATCGAAGCCGGCACTAATTGCAGCGTACTGATTTAGCACCTCATGGCAAGAGTCACGCTTCAAAATCAGCGGGACTGCTTGGCCTTTTATCGGCATGATTTACCGAATTCGGAGCGACGTACTGAAAGTGCACACCGCAGAGATCAAAGCGCTCGCCGACGCACTGTCCATCAACGCCGAAAATCTGCAGGACAAAGCGCACCACCTCCTCGCCGCTGTCCAAGCGGCGTAATCGCGAGCGGCGTGATCCAACATATTTGTGCAGAACGCCGGCGCGATTAGCGGCTCTCCAGCCACGCCTTCCAACTGATCAATTCGGAATGCTCCACCTTTATGTCGTCGGGTTCAATGCGATCAGCAAAAATGACAAGATTCGTGGCCTTTGAACGCGCGCTGGGAACGATGAGCCCATCGAATCCCAAGAAAAAAGCAGCGTCGCCTATGGCTTGGGTTCGCGCGTAGTCAAAACTGGTGAACCTGGCCAAATTAACCCCGAGACGCGCAAGGATGTCCATTTCGGAGATGTTCAAGAAACGGTTCCCACGCACTCGGACACGATGCAATTGAAAGGCAACATCTGGAAAAATGGGCTGCCGGGATAAATGAAAGTAAATTTCATCCATCGCGCCATTGCGATCCAGAGAGGTGTACAAGACGTCAAATAGCGCAGGGTCCCATCTTGCACCAACTCGCGACGCTTGAAGCGCATCTCTCGTAGCTCTAACTACCCTCCAAACCTTTCCATCAAAAGGAACGCGATCAAATTTATCTATCGCATCGAGCAGCTCAATATCGCGAGCTTTTCGGTCTAGAGCCATTTTTAAAGAAAGCCACCAGCATCCATACGCTCTATGACGGCTAAAACCTCTTCCGTCCGATTATTGTAAATAAGATCTATGGCGCGTTCGCCGTTTAACAGCGGATGGCTGGAATGAAGCCAAAGTCGGGTTTCATCAGACGAATAAAAATCGCGCAGACGCTCCACCACGTATCGCAAATCCGCGATGATGGTTTGCGTATGAAGCTCAGGCGTCGCCTTGCCTTGCGACCAGCGGGAAACGGTGGCCGGAGAAACCGCAACGATATTGGCGATGTCCTTACTTTGAAGGCCGCCGCGATCTCTTAGGTCCTCAAGGATTCTGGCAACTGCAGTCGACATAGCTTCATTGCCTCTTGCGGGCCGCGGTGTGTCTAGCCGAGCGGCGGATAGGTGCGAACTGCGACCGCCTATCTACTGCATTTCAATTTCATAATTGTCAATCCGTAAAATCATAATGGAAATCATATGTACATATCATGAACATGGCTCAGTCGCCGCGAGATGGCGCCATTCACGCAGGTGTAGAATCTGGGTAGTTCGGATGGCCCGAGCGGCGCTCCAGCTTGGGATTCGTGATGTTGCCAAGCTCGCCGGAGTGGCGCCGAGTACGATTTCCCGGCTCGAGGCCGGCGAAACTCTCCAGCCGCGCACCATCGAGGCAATCCGGCGTGCCTTGGAAAAGGCCGGCGTCAAGTTCATCAACGGCGACAAACCCGGCGTCAGGATGAAGTAGCGTCGCATTTATTACCGCCCGCCTCATCGGCGCGCGCTACTCAATTGCTCTTCAGCGCTGTGTGCTGGGCCTTGCAGCGGCCATTCGCCGCCATGAACGCGCTGCCCTCTGCCGCGACGGGCCGGGAACGGGCTCGGCCGTCGCCGAGTTAACCAGACAGCCGATACTGCGAAGCATTAGGTCTGCCAAGAATCGTAAAAGTCCGCCAAGAAACCCAGACCTTATGACCGATCCGCAACGCCGCGCGCCGCGGCCGTCGTTTCAACAATTGCTCTGGCACTGCCTGATGGGGGTCGCCTTGGGCGTGCTGTGCGCGGGCTTGCTGCTGCAAGTGCCGAGTTCGGCCGGCGACAGCCTCATCGCCGGGCCGGAAACCTCGTACAAGACGCTGCGGTTTCTGCTCGCCTTCGCTTTTCTGTTCGGCCTCGGCGCCACGCTCACAGGCGCGATGTTTCTCAGCCACGACAAATCCTGACCGGCCGCCACCCCGCCGCTCCGCAACCCCGGGGGCGGGGCGGGCTTCGCCCGGGCGGCGGAATGACGTATAGGCCTGCGCTTGCCGCGGAGGCCATCGGCCTTGGATAGAATCCGCCTGTGCTATCGCGTCCCCTTCGACGCCTTTCTTCGCTTCAACGCCGACGACGGCTGGGCGATCGCGAGCCATATCGCGCTGTCGATGCTCACCGCGATGTTTCCCTTTCTCATCCTGGTCACGGCGCTTGCCGGTTTTCTCGATTCCAAGAATCTGGCCGACGAGGTGGCGCGCTTGATCGTGGCCGCCTGGCCGCCGGAGGTTTCGGCGCCGATTGCCGACCAGGCCCACACGGTGCTGACGACCGCGCAGGGCGACGTGCTCACGCTCGGCGCCATATTCGCGCTGTACTTCTCCTCGAGCGGCGTCGAGAGCCTGCGCATCGGGCTCAACCGCGCCTACGGGTTGGCCGAACGGCGGCCGTGGTGGCTGTTGCGCCTGGAATCGATTGCCTACGTGCTGGTCACCGCCATAAGTCTGTTGGCGCTGGCATTTCTGGTGGTGCTCGGGCCGCTGGTGTTTCAGACGACGCTCCGTTATGCGCCGTCGCTGGCGGACTTCGAAAGCCATTACAATTTCGTGCGCCTGTTCGTGGCCGCATTGGTCATTGCGGCGGCGCTATTTATTCTGCATCTCTGGCTGCCCGCCGGCCGGCGGCGCCTTAGGGACGTGTGGCCTGGCATCCTCGCGACGCTGGTGCTGTGGCTCGCCTGCGGCTCTGCCTTCGGCCGCTATCTGAACAGGTTTTCGTCCGCCTACGTGACCTATTACGCCGGGCTCGCCTCGGTGATGATCGCGCTGGTGTTCCTCTATTTCAGCGCCTGGATTTTCATCTATGGCGGCGAGCTGAACGCCGCGATCGCGCGGGTGGGGAACGAATCCGGCAGAGCAGGCAAAGATCAGCGGGGCGGCGGCTAAGCGCCGGTCATGCCGAGCGCGGGCGACCGGCAAGGCGTGGGCTCTGGCGACGGCGTTGCCTCGGCTTCGCAACTGGCGCTAAGTTGCCTGGACCCACAACGGATTTCCGGTTTTCCAAGAGGATTACGATGGCCAAGGTCGAAGACCGCGCGCTCGCTCCGGCGGCGGGCCTCAACGACGATATCGGCGAGGAGACGCGGCTGCTTCTCTACCGCATCCAGGTCGAGATTCGCGAGGCCGAGCAGCGCGCCTTCGATCTGTTCCTGCAGAACCTGGTCAAGGGCACGAGCCACCTGTCGCTCGGCCAGGAGGCGGTCGCCGCCGGCTTTGCCGCCGCCATGAAACCCGGCGATTTGTCGTTCTGCACCTATCGCGGCCACGCCCACACGCTCGCCCGCGGCGTGCCGATCGAAAAAGTGTTGGGCGAGCTGATGCAGCGCGACAACGGCTTGATGCGCGGCAAGGGCGGCTCGATGCATCTGACCTCGGCCGAGCACGGCGTGATGGGCTCCTACGCCATCATCGGCGCGCATCTGCCGATCGCCTGCGGCGCCGCTTGGCGCGCGCAATACAAGGGCAGCAAGGACGTGGCGGTGTGCTTCTTCGGCGACGGCACCACCAATATCGGCGCCTTCCACGAGGCGCTCAATTTCGCCGCGGTGTGGAAGCTGCCGGTGATCTTCGTCTGCGAGAACAACCTCTACATGGAATATACGCCGATCGGCGACGTCACCGCCGTGGCGCATCCGGCCGCCGACCGCGCCGCTTCCTATGGCCTGCCGCGTATCGTGGTCGACGGCAACGACGCCGATGCGGTCTACCGCGCCGCGAGCGCCGCCTACGCCAAGGCGCGCGACGGCGGCGGGCCGTCGCTCGTCGAATGCATGACCTACCGCCACAGCGGCCATTCGCGCGCCGATCCGGCAAAGTACCGGCCGGAAGGCGAGCTGGAAAAGTGGAAGGAGCACGATCCGATCAAGCTCTATCGCGAGCGGCTCAAACAGTTCGGCATTGCCGACGGCGTCATTGCCGGGATCGACGCCGACGTGCGCCGCCGCGTCGACGAGGCCACGGAAAAATGCAAGGCGGCGCCGATGCCGCCGCTCGATATCCTGACCACCGACGTTTACGCCGACGGAGGTTTCGCATGGCGGAACTGACCTATCGCGACGCGGTCGCGCGCGGCATCGCGCAAGAGATGGCGCGCGACCCGGACGTGGTGTTCTTGGGCGAAGACGTCGGCAAGGCCGGCGGCGTGTTCAAGGCGACGGTCGGGCTCTACGAGCAGTTCGGCCCGTTGCGCGTGCGCGACACGCCGATCTCCGAACAGGCCATCCTCGGCGCCGCCATGGGCGCGGCGATGACGGGCCTAAAACCGATCGCCGAGATCATGTTCTCGGATTTTTTCGCGGTCTGCTTCGACTACATCGCCAACGAGTTCGCCAAGAGCCGCTACATGTCGAACGGCCAGCTCAAATGCCCGCTGGTGGTGCGCACCGGCAACGGCGCCGGCTCGCGCTTCGGCGCCCAGCATTCGCAGAGCGTCGAGAACTGGTGCATGATGATTCCGGGGCTGAAGGTCGTGGCGCCGTCCAATCCGCGCGACGTGATCGGGCTCATGGCGGCGGCGGTGCGCGATCCCGATCCGGTGATCTTCTTCGAGCACAAGTCGCTCTATCCGACCAAGGGCGAGGTGCCGGACGGCGAGATCGTCGACGCGCTCGGCAGCGCCAAGATCGTGCGGCCCGGCAAGGATGCGACGCTGCTGGCGCTCGCCCTGATGGTGCCGCGCGCGCTGGCCGCGGCCGAGACGCTGAAAAGCGAGCACGGCATCGACTGCGAAGTGGTCGACGTGCGCTCGTTGGTGCCGCTCGACACCCAGACCATTTTGGGTTCGGTCGGTCGCACCCA
>JASHWN010000340.1 GCA_030044035.1 Xanthobacteraceae bacterium | reverse complement strand
GCCAAGGCGACCGGCGAACTGACGTTGGTCAGCGTGCATTCCGGTCCGGGGCTGACCAATGCGCTCACCGGCATCGGCGAGGCGGCGAAGAGCCGCACGCCGCTCGTGGTGCTGGCCGGCGACGTGCCGAACGGCGCAGTGAAGAACAATTTTTACATCGAGCAGGCCGAGATGGTGCGCGCGGTCGGCGCCGTGGCGGAGCGGCTGCACACTGTCGCCTCGGCGCGCGACGATACGCTTCGCGCGGTGACCCGCACGCTGCGCGACCGGCAGACCGTGGTGCTGAGTATGCCGCTCGACGTGCAGCACGCGTCGCTCGCCTCGAACCTGCCGCCGCTCGACCTGCCGCCGGCGCCCGGCCGGTTGCAGCCCGACCCGCTTCTCGTCGAGCGCTTGGCCGATGCGCTCTCGCGCGCCGAGCGGCCGCTCATTCTCGGCGGCCGCGGCGCGGTGATCGCTGGAGCCGAACAAGCGCTCGTCGCGCTCGGCGATGCAGTCGGCGCGCTGTTCGCAACTTCGGTCTGCGGCCACGGCCTGTTCGCCGGCAATCCGTGGTCGGTCGGCATCAGCGGCGGCTTTTCGTCGCCAGTCGCTGATGAGCTGATCTCGGGGAGCGATTTCATTCTCGCCTTCGGCGCGAGCCTCACGTCGTGGACGACGAAACGCGGCAAGCTCGTCGCGCCTGGCGCCGTGGTGGCGCAGGTTGACGTCGAGGCGGCCAAGCTCGGTTATCAGATGCCGGTGCAGATCGCCGTGCAGGGCGATGCCCAGGCGACCGCGGAGGTCTTGTTGGCCGAACTCGGCCGGCGCGGCCTGACCCCCACCCAACCCTCCCCCGCAAGCGGGGGAGGGGACGGTCGGCGCAGCAATGCCATGCGCGAGCGCATTCGGTCGGGGGACAATCATCACTTCCCGTACCCGGACGTCTCCAGCAAAGACTTCATCGACCCGCGCACCTTGAGCAAAGCGGTCGATGCCATTCTGCCGGCCGACCGCGTCGTCGCGTCGGATTCCGGCCATTTCTGCGGCTGGGTGCCGCGCTATTTGCGCGTGCCGAACGCCCGCGCCTCGTGTCTCAGCCACTCGTTCCAGTCGGTCGGGCTCGGCCTTGCCTCGGTGATCGGCCTTGCCGTCGCCAATCCCGGAAAGCTCGCGGTGCTCGGCACCGGCGACGGCGGCTTTTTGATGTCGATCGCGGATCTTGAAACCGCGATCCGGCTCGGCCTGCGTCTGTGCATCCTGGTCTATAACGATGCGTCCTACGCGGCTGAAGTGCACTATTTCCGGCGCCAGGGTTTTTCCGTCGACATCGTGCAGTTCCCCGAAACCGATTTTGCCGCGATTGCGCGCGGCTACGGCGCGCGTAGCGCGACGGTACGCGCGCTCGCCGATCTCGAGCCGCTGCAAACCTGGGTCGCCGACGGCGCGCCCGGCGTGTTCGTGATCGACGGCAAGATCAACCCCGAGCTCGAGGCTGACTGGCACGCCGAGCATTTTCCGTCATAGCGGAGTGGCTTACGTGTCTCGCCATCCGTCGCGAATTATGACATTATTCGGCTCATGAACATTCAAACTGCGAATAAAACTAACCTTGTCGAGGTGCTGCGGAAGTATGATGCCGCTTTGCGCGAGAGCGGCGCAACGGCGCTGTTTGTCTTTGGATCGAGAGCCCGCGGGAGCGAGCGCCCTGACAGCGATCTCGACCTTTTTGTCGATTACGATAGGAAAGTGAAAGTTCCGGACATTTTCCGGCTCATGCAAATCGAGGAAGAGATTTCGCGGACACTCGGCGTTCCCGTGACCATAACAACCCGGGAAGCGCTCCACCCCTTGATGAAAGAAAGCATAGAGCGGGACGCTGTTCGGGTCATCTGATGCCGCGGGACCCGACGATCGCCATACACGATTGCTTGACGGAAATCGCTATCCTGCGCGATATTGCCGAGCGAGCGACGTTCGAGGCGTTCCGCAACGATCCGATACTGCGCCACGCTGCCGCCTACGCGATCCAAACCATTTCCGAAGCGGTGCGACAGATACCTGACGAATGGTTAGCCGATTTTCCGAATGAGCCGTGGGGACAAATAAGGCGTATCGGTGATCGTATTCGCCACGAATACTTCCGCATCGACGACGCGATCCTCTGGGAGGTCATTATGACCCACGCGTCGTCGCTGCAGACCGTTATGGAAGCGATGCTCAAGCGGCGCCTCGGCGGCAGCCGATAAGCGTGACGGCCTCAATCTAAAGATCGCCACCAACGCCGCGCGCCGGCAAATAGTGCAGCACGCGGCGCTCGACCAGGATGACGGCGAGGTAGGCGATGCCGCCGACCAGCGTGAGCATGACGATGGAGACGAACACCAGCGGCGTGTTGGCCTGGCCTTCGCCGAAGGTGAGAAGATAGCCCAGCCCGACATTGCCGCCGACCAGTTCGCCGACCACGACGCCGACCACCGCGAGCGTCGCGCCGATGCGCAGCCCGGCGAACATCGGCGGCATCGAGGCGGGAAACTCGACCTTCCAGAAAATCTGCGCCCGCGTTGCGGTAAACGCGCGGGCGAGGTTGATCAAATCGGGATCGACGTTGCGCAACGCGGTCAGCACGTTGACCATCACCGGAAAGAACACGATCAGAATCGCGACCAGGATTTTCGGATAGACGGTAAAGCCCATCCACAGAATGAACAGCGGCGCGAAGGCGACTTTCGGCGCGATCTGCAGCGCCAGAATATAAGGCGACAGCACCAGCTCGG
>JASHWN010000339.1 GCA_030044035.1 Xanthobacteraceae bacterium | reverse complement strand
AGCGTTGCGTGTTGGGCGGCTGCGCGCTTCCTGGCCCGATAGGGGATTCGGTCACGGCCCGCGCGCATCTTTGAGGAGGATTGGGCATGTCGTGGACTGACGAGCGGGTCGAGCTGTTAAAGAAGCTGTGGTCCGACGGTCTGTCGGCGAGTCAAATCGCGGCCGAGCTCGGCGGCATCACCCGCAACGCGGTGATCGGCAAGGTGCACCGGCTCGGGCTTTCCGGACGCGCCAAAAGCGCCTCCTCGGCCGCGCCGCGCCAGCGCAAAGCGCGTTCGTCGTCGCATATGCTGCGCCTGGCCCGCGCCTCGGTCCGCGGCAACACCGCGCTCGCCCACGCCTACGAGATCGAAACGGATGCGACACCGGAGATGATCGAGAACATCATTCCGATCGGGCAACGGTGCACCATTCTCGAGCTGACCGAGCAGACCTGCCGATGGCCAATCGGCGATCCAGGCAGCAGCGAGTTTTTCTTCTGCGGCGGCGCCACGATCGCCGGACTACCCTATTGCGCCTACCATTCGCGGGTCGCCTACCAGCCGGCCGGCGACCGCCGTCGCGAGCGCCGCCCGCTGCGCTGAGCTCAGCTCGCTTTGCCGAACCGATCGTCGAGCGCGTAGCCGGCGCCGCGCACGGTGCGGATTGGATCGGTGCCCTGGCCGCGGTTGAGCGCCTTGCGCAGCCGCCCGACATGGACGTCGACGGTGCGCTCGTCGATATAGACGTCGCTGCCCCAGACGCCGTCGAGCAATTGCTCGCGGGAGAACACCCGGCCGGGACGCTCCATCAGAAATTCGAGCAGCCGAAATTCGGTCGGACCGAGCTCGACCGGGCGGCCGGTGCGCGACACCCGCTTCTTCTCGCGGTCGAGCTCGAGATCGCCGATCATGAGCAGCGTGGCGACGCGTTCCGGACTGGCGCGCCGCAACAGCGCGCGAATGCGCGCCAACAGTTCCGGCACCGAGAACGGCTTGACGATATAATCGTCGGCGCCGGTGGCGAGCCCGCGCACGCGCTCGCTCTCTTCGCCGCGCGCGGTGAGCATGATGATGGGCAGGCCCTGGGTCTGCGGCCGCGCGCGCAGCCGCCGGCACAATTCGATGCCGGACAGGCCGGGCAGCATCCAGTCGAGCACCAGCAGGTCCGGCGCGGTTTCGCGCAGCCGCGTCTCGGCGTCGTCGCCGCGGGCTACGGCGTCGACGCCGTAGCCTTCGGCTTCGAGATTGTAGCGCAACAGTTCGGTCAGCGGCTCCTCGTCCTCGACGATCAGGATGTTGGCTGTCATCCCGGCCCCCCGCTTATCTCTGCATCAGCGCTGAAGGAAAGCTCGTGGTGTCGCCCTTGGGACGCTGGTCGGTAATCGGGCGGCCCTCGATCATGAAGTAGACGGTTTCGGCGATGTTGGTGGCATGGTCGCCCATGCGCTCGATGTCCTTGGCGCAGAACATCAGGTGCATGCAGAACGTGATGTTGCGCGGATCCTCCATCATGTAGGTGAGCAGCTCGCGGAACAGCGAGGTGCACAGCGCGTCGATCTCGGCGTCGCCGCTCCACACCGCGAGCGCCGACTGCAGATCGCGGCTGCCATAGGCGTCGAGCACCTGCTTGATCTGCGCCAGCACCAGTTCGGCCATGTGGTCGACGCCGCGGATCAGGGTTTGCGGGTAGAGGTCGCCGCCGAGCGCCACCACGCGCTTGCCGATATGCTTGGCATGGTCGCCGATCCGCTCGAGATCGTTGGCCACGCGCATGGCGCCGACGACCTCGCGCAAATCCACCGCCATCGGCTGCCGCCGCGCGATGGTGAGGATCGCCTTCTCCTCGATGTCTTGCTGCATCGTATCGATGGTGCCGTCGGTGGCGATCACCCGTTCGGCCAGCTCGGTGTCGCGCTCGAGCAGCGCGTTGGTGGCGTCGGCGATCTGCTTTTCGACGAGGCCGCCCATCTCCGCGACCTTGCGGGCGATCTCCTGCAGATCGCTGTCGAAGGCCCGGGTGGTGTGATCAATCCTGGCGCCGTATTCGGTCATGGGGCTCTGCCTTGCGCTTGACCCGCAATCACCCGAAGCGTCCGGTGATGTAATCCTGGGTGCGCTGATCGCGCGGCGCGGTGAACATCTGGCTGGTCCGGTCGAACTCGATCAACTCGCCGAGATACATGAAGGCGGTGTACTCGGAAACCCGCGCCGCCTGCTGCATGTTATGAGTGACGATCACGATCGTATACTCTTCGGCCAACTCGTCGATCAACTCCTCGATCTTGGCGGTCGCGATCGGATCGAGCGCCGAGCAGGGCTCGTCGAGCAGGATGACTTCCGGCCGCACCGCCACGGTGCGGGCGATGCACAGCCGCTGCTGCTGCCCGCCGGACAGGCTCTGGCCGTTGGCGTAAAGCTTGTCCTTGACCTCCTCCCACAGCGCGGCGCGGCGCAGTGAGTGTTCGACGCGGCCGTCCAGCTCGGATTTCGGCAGCCGCTCGTACAGCCTGATGCCGAACGCGATGTTCTCGTAGATCGACATGGGAAACGGCGTCGGCTTTTGGAACACCATGCCGATGCGCGCGCGCAAGACGTTGATGTCCTGCTGCGGGGAGAGGATATCGGTGCCGTCGAACATTACGCGCCCGGCGGCGCGCTGGTTCGGATAAAGGTCGTACATGCGGTTGAGCACGCGCAGCAAAGTCGACTTGCCGCAGCCCGACGGCCCGATGAACGCCGTCACCATATTCTCGTACAGCGGCAGGCTGATCGATTTCAGCGCGCGGGCGTCGCCATAGAAGAAATCGAGATCGCTGATGGTGATTTTTTCGCCGGTCGCGCGTCGCTCGGCGGAGTGCGGAGCGGCGACCGAGATTGCGGGGCTGGCGTTCATGATGGTGTTCTCGGCTCCTCTTCTATGATGGCCGCATGACATTGCGGTGACAGCGCAAGGCCATGATAGCACGCGATTATTGGCTCACCGGTCGCTCCACGATCGGCAAATGGACGACGAATGTGGCGCCGGCGCCGGGCGCGCTCTCGATGGTGAGCCGGCCGCGGTGGCGGTTGAGGATGTGCTTGACCAAGGCGAGCCCCAATCCGGTGCCGCCCTGGGCGCGGCTTTCGCGCACATCGACGCGGTAAAAGCGCTCGGTCAGCCGCGGCAAATGCTCGGGCGCGATACCGGGTCCGTAATCGCGCACACTCACCAGCGCCTCGTCATGGCCGTCGGCCTGCCCGCGCGCCACCGTCACGTCGACCCGCTTGCCGGTAGCGCCATATTTGAGCGCGTTCTCCACCAAATTCTCGAAAACGCGGACCAGTTCATCGCGCTCGCCCAAAACCCACAGCGCCCCCGCGGCGTCGACGTTGACGGTCACGCCGCGGTCGCGCGCCAGCATCTGCAGCGAGTCGATCACTTGGCGCACGATCGGCATCAAATCGGCACTGGTGTCCGGCCGGCGGTGGGCATTGAGCTCGATGCGCGACAGCGACAACAGGTCGTCGATCAGCCGCGCCATGCGCCGCGCCTGCTCCTGCATGATGGCCAGGAAGCGCTCGCGCGCCTTGGCATCGTCGCGCGCCGAACCCTGCAGGGTTTCGATGAAGCCCGACAGCGCGGCAAGCGGCGTGCGCAATTCGTGGCTGGCATTGGCGACGAAATCGGCGCGCATCTCCTCGACGCGCCGCAGCGGCGTGAGATCGCGAAAGCTCAACAGCACGAGCTCCGGCTTGCCGGGCTCCGGCCTGATCTTCGCCAACCCCGGCGCATGCTCGACCGGCATGGCAACGGCTTCGAACCAGCGGTCGACCGGCACGCGCTCGGAATACTGAAAGCGCTGCGGCGCCGCCTCGGCAAAGGCGCGAACGACCGCTTCGGATAGCTCCGGCATGCGCAGCGCAAGCGACACCGGCTCGCCCTGCCGCAACGCCGGCGCCAGCGCCCGCGCCGGCTCGTTGAACGCGAGCACGCGGCCGTCGCGGCCGACGGCGATGACCGGATCGGCCAGGCCCGACATGATCGCCGGCAGCGGATCGTCGCCGTGCGGCGTCGGCGCCGGCGGCTGCACCTGGCCGATTTTGTCGTCGCCACGCACGCCGACCAAGGCGGCGGCGGCGACGGCGACGAATCCGACGATGGCGTAGCCGACCGCAAGGACACCGCTCGCCGCCATGATGGCAAACACCACGGCCGCCACCACTGCGGTGAGCACCAGGCCGCGGGCGTGGCTCCTGACGAATGCCGGGCGATTCTCAGTCAAGCTCATGATTCAGACATTTGACGCACGCTCATGAGGCATTGGTCCACGCAAAGGCGCAAAGCTCAAACGCGATCAGGTCGCGTCCGACTGCCGGCGCATGTACTCCCCGGCCTCGGCAATGGCGGCCGGCCCCGGCGCGGCGACGCGGCCATTGCGGCCGACCAAGGCTTCGCGAATGCCGAGAACGAACAGCGACAGCACGAATGGAACGACATAGTAGAGCAGCCGAAACAAGAGCAGGCCGGCGACCAGTTCCTCCTTGTTGAACTGCCACAGCGCGATCAGCATCGCGGTGTCGAACACGCCGAGCCCGCCGGGCGCATGGCTGGCAAAGCCGAGCAGCGTCGCGGCGACGAAGATGACCGCAAGCGTG
>JASHWN010000338.1 GCA_030044035.1 Xanthobacteraceae bacterium | reverse complement strand
ACGACAAGTTCACCAGAACTTCCGGCAGATCGACGAAGATCGGCGCCTTGATGTTGCTGGCGGGCGCGGCTTCGCTCGTTCGCGCGCCGAGGAAGTTATACGCGCCGCCGCCCACAACGCCCAAGGCGAGCACAGCTCCCGCCACAATCATGATGAGCTTGCGCGACAAGAGCGCCTTGATGGAGAAGCCCTTGCCAGCCGGGGCAGCTTCGGCGCCTTCGGCCTCGTCGTTATCGGTTTCGGGCGGTGCGGTTTTTGCGGCTTTATTTGTCGCCATGACGACTCCCGCTGGCATGAGAGCGCACGCAGGAGAACGCAGAACCAACGCCGCGAGCGCCAGCCGCCGCCGCTACTGGCGGGGCCGCAATCGAAGCTAGGTAGGAATGGTTAACAGAAACTTGCCCGCACCCGAGGCGACGGAAATTTTTGCCGAGGCCAGCGTTAAGAATGGCTTTTTCTGCCCGGACTTCGACCGCGGCGCCCGGCGTCTAGCCCTTTGATCCATCGCGATTTTACCCGTTGGCACGGCTTCTGCAGCGTGGCTTTGAGCCAAGCGCTTGGGAGAGCGCGTGGCGACACGAACGGCTTGCAGGTTTCGCGTCCGCGCCTGGCAGGCCCGCTTGGGGAGAAATTCCGATGGAGAACGCTCTTCTCGTCGGCTTGTCGCGGCAGATGGCGCTCAGTCATGAGCTCGACGTCGTCGCCAACAACATCGCCAACATCAACACCACCGGATACAAGTCCGACAACGCGCTGTTCGCGCAGTTTTTGATGCCGAAGGCCAGCGACGAGGAGTTCGCCGGCGGCGACCGCCGCATCGATTTCGTCGAGGACCGCGGCACCTGGATCGATTTTTCACCGGGCGCGCTGCAGCGCACCGGCGCTCCGCTCGACGTCGCCATCCAGGGCAACGCTTATCTCGCGGTGCAGACGCCGGCCGGCGTTCGCTACACCCGCAACGGCGCGCTCGCCATCAACGGCACCGGCCAGCTCGTCAGCAGCGACGGCTACCAGGTGCTCGGCGATTCCGGCCCGATCACTTTTCAGAACACCGATCACGACGTGATCATCAGCCCAAGCGGCATCATCACCGTGCGCGAGGGCAACAGCACCGCCGACGCGCCGCGCGGCCGGCTGCAGCTGGTCGGCTTCGACCAGATGCAGCTGTTGCAGAAGGACGGCGGCTCGACCTTCGAAGCGCCGGCCGGCGTCAATCCGACACCGCCGCCGCAGGGCACCCAAGTGGTGCAGGGCGCGATCGAGAAATCCAACGTCAATCCGCTCGCCGAAATCGCCCGCATGGTCGAGATCACGCGCTCCTACACCGATATCGCCAACATCCTGCAGCAGCAGAGCGACCAGCGCCGCAACGCACTGACGCAGCTGTCGCAGACGCCGGCTTCCGGCTCGGCCTGAAGTGAATGGCTGACTGAGGCAGCGAGAAGTTTGAGGAGACGTTCTGATGCGTGCGCTCGATACCGCAGCGACCGGAATGGCGGCGATGGACCTGCAGGTCCAGGTCATCGCCGGCAACATCGCCAACATGACGACCACGGGCTTCAAGAGCCAGCGCGCCGAGTTTCAGGATCTGCTGTACGAGCACGTGCAGCGCATCGGCGCGCAGGCCTCCGATCAGGGCAACATCCTGCCGGTCGGCATCGAGCTCGGCTCCGGCGTCAAGACCGTGGGCACGCCGCGGCTGATGACGCAGGGCACCTTGGCGCAGACCGGCAACACGCTCGACGTGGCGATCCAGGGCTCCGGCTGGTTCAAGATCCAGATGCCCGACGGCACTTTCAGCTACACGCGCGACGGCTCGTTCCAGATGGATTCGCAAGGCCGCATCGTCACCGCGCAAGGCAATCTGGTGCAGCCGACCATCACCATCCCGGCGAACTCGACCGGACTCACCATCAACCAGCAGGGCCAGGTGTCGGTGACGCCGCCGGGCAGCACGACTTCGAGCATACTCGGCCAGCTCACGCTCACCACTTTCATCAACGATGCCGGCCTGCAGGCCCAGGGCTCGAACCTGTTCACCGCGACGCCGGCGTCGGGCACGCCGCAGGACGGCGTGCCCGGCACCAACAATGCCGGCACGCTGCTGCAAGGCAGTCTCGAGCAATCCAACGTCGAGGCGGTGACCGAAATTTCCAACCTGATCGCCGCGCAGCGCGCCTACGAGATGAATTCCAAGGTGATCAGCGCGGCCGACCAGATGCTGCAGACCACCTCGCAGCTGATGCGCTAAGAAAGGCCGTTTCCGCCATGATCCGCCCGACCCGCTTCAATCGCATCGCCGGCTTGGCTGTCGCGCTCGTTTTCGCCGCAGCCGGCATCGGCGCCGCCGCCGCGCAGTCGGCCCGGCCGACGCTGCGCGCCAATGTCACTGTCGACGGCGATCTCGTTCGTATCGGCGATCTCGTCGAGAACGCCGGGCCGGTCGCCAACGTCGCCATCTTCCGCGCCCCCGATCTCGGCACCACCGGGGCGGTGTCGATCGAGCGCATCACCGACGCGATCCGGCCCTATCAGCTCATCGATATCGACACCGGCCATGTCACCGAAGTCACGGTGACGCGCTCAAGCCGCGCCATCGAGGTCAAGGAGATTTCCGACCACATCGCCGAGGCGATGTCGCGTCAATACGGGCTTGGCAAGCCGGACAATATCGGCCTCACCTTCGATCGCCCGCTGCGCACCGTGCAGGTCGAAGCCAGCGCCGGCGGCGAATTGCAGGTGCTGGCGCTCAATTACGACGCGCGAACCAACCGCTTCGACATTGCGCTCGATCTGCCGTCGAGCCCGACGCTGCATCGCCAGCCGCTGCGCTTTACCGGCACCGCGATCGAGACGGTCGAAGCGGTCGCGGTCAACCGGCCGGTGGAGCGCGGCGAGGTGCTGCAAGCCTCCGACCTCACCACGTTGCGGCGGCCCAAGGCGCAGGGCACCGGGCTTGCCGCGCCGGCCGCCGTCGTCGGCCTTGCCGCGCGCCATGCGCTCCGCCCGGGCCAGCCGCTCGCCGCCGCCGATCTGATGAAGCCCGAAATGGTGGCGCGCGGCGATACGGTGACGCTGACCTATCAGGCGCCCGGCATCACGCTCACGCTGCGCGGCCAGGCACAGGATTCCGGCGCGCTCGGCGACTCGATC
>JASHWN010000337.1 GCA_030044035.1 Xanthobacteraceae bacterium | reverse complement strand
ATCATGTAGGTTGCAACGGTCCAGGGCGCGCCGCAGAACCCGAGCAACGCCACATCCTGCGGCAACTGCGCCCTGATGAGCTCGATCGCCTCATAGACCGCCGCCAATGCGCCCTGATCGAGTTGGTCGTGCAGCAGCGCTAAATCTGCCGGCTCCATGAGCGCATCAAGCCGCGGTCCCTCGCCAGTCTCAAAGGTCAAACGCTGGCCAAGCCCATAGGCGACTACGAGAATATCGGAAAACAGGATTGCGGCATCGAAGCCGAACCGCCGAATCGGCTGCAGCGTGATTTCAGCCGCCAGCTTCGGATCAAAGCAGAGATCGAGAAAACTCTCGGCGCGTTGGCGAAGCGCTCTATACTCAGGCAAGTAGCGGCCAGCCTGGCGCATCAGCCAAATCGGCGGAGTCGGCAGGCATTCGCCCGCAAGGACGCGCAAGATCGGTTTGTTCACGGATATCTCCGTCACGCCTCTATCCTAAACCAAATCATATCTAAGAAAGATTGTTGTAGTGGTTTGACGGTTGATTGGACTCACACATCGATACCCACACGCCATCAACGTACAAACGCGTTTACCCGCTATTTCGCGGTGGGGCCGATTGCGGCATGTGGATAAATTCATCAAGGTTTTTCGCCCATTGCGGCCGGAAAGCGAAGCCTTTCCACATTTCACCAATCGTAGCCATAACCAAGGTGAATCATCGCTGCGCGGCAGCCATGTGGATGAGCCGGCAGGCTGTCCGGCTATAATGCTTGCCTAACCGCGCTGAGCGTGGCCTTCTCCCGCTTTATCGACAGGTTATCCGGTCCCAAATGGCCCAGGCGGCGGGTTATTTCCACCTTCACCTGATCTCGGATTCGACCGGCGAAACCCTGATCACCGTGGCGCGGGCGGCGGCCGCGCAGTATGTCAGGGTCATGCCGGTCGAGCATGTGCATCCGCTGGTGCGCACGCAAAAGCAGCTCGATCGCGTGCTTGCGGAAATCGAGGAATCACCCGGAATCGTGCTTTACACTCTGCTCGAGGAGGATTTGGCGGCCCGGCTTGAGGCCAAAAGCCGCGAGCTCGGACTGCCGTGTCTGTCAATCCTTGGCCCGGTTCTACACCTATTCCAGGCCTATCTGGGCGCCGAGACCACCCACAAGGTCGGTGCGCAGCACACCCTCAACGCCGAGTATTTTCGCCGCATCGACGCGCTTAATTACACCATGCTGCATGACGACGGGCAGCAGACGGAAGACTTGGAGGAAGCCGACGTGGTCCTGGTCGGCGTGTCGCGAACGTCAAAGACGCCGACATCCATTTACCTCGCCAATCGCGGCGTGAAGACCGCCAACGTGCCGCTGGTGCCGGGGCTACCGCTGCCGTCGCGGGTCGAGCACCTGCAAAACCCATTGATTGTCGGACTCTATGCCAGTCCGGAGCGCATCGTGCAGATCCGCCAGAACAGATTGCTTGGCCTGAAAGCGCACCGCGAGGACGACAGCTATATCGACCGCGATGCGGTGGCCGAGGAGGTTGCTGCCTCCCGGCGTCTGTGCAGCCGACATAATTGGCCGCTGATCGACGTCACCCGGCGCTCGATCGAGGAAACTGCGGCCGCGGTGTTGGCGCACCTCGCGGAGCGGCGCCGGCGCAAGGCGTCGTGAGCGATGCCGCTCTGGCTTGCCGCTGAGCCGCTTTTGCTGGCCTCAAAGAGCAAGGTACGACGTGCTTTGCTGGCGGCTGCCGGAATTCCGGTCGAGGTATGTGCGGCCGATCTCGACGAACGGGCGATCGAAGCTGGCGCAGCCAGCAGCGAGCCGACCGCCATCGCGGCGCTATTGGCGCGGGAAAAAGCTCTCGCGGTGGGCCGAAATCATGCAGGGCGTCTCGTGCTGGGTGCCGACCAGGTGCTGGCGCTCGACGGGACGCGGTTCGCCACGCCGCCGGATCGTGCCGCAGCCATGGCGCAACTTCGGGCGCTCTCCGGCCGTGCCCATGCGCTTCATTCGGCCGTGACGTGCGTGCAAAACGGCGTCGTGATTTTCGAACATGTCAGCGTCGCGCGGCTGACCATGCGGACGCTCTCCGACCAGTTTCTCGATGTCTATCTCGATGCTGCCGGTAGTGCCGCGACCGAGAGCGTCGGCGCCTATCAGCTCGAAGGTTTGGGCAGCCATTTGTTCGAGCGGGTCGAGGGCGACTATTTCGCCATATTGGGGCTGCCGCTTTTGGAAGTGCTGCAGTTTTTTCGTCGGCGGGGATGGTTGCTGGCATGAGCGAAACGGCTGGCCGTCCGAAACGACCTTTCGTGCTTTGCCTGACCGGCTCGCTGGCGATGGGCAAATCGACGGCCGCCCGGTTTTTTGCCGACGAAGGCGTGCCGGTGCACGATTCCGATGCCGTCGTCCATGCGCTCTACGAGGGCGAGGCAGTGGCGGCCATCGAGCAGGCCTTTCCGGGCACGATCTCGGGCGGCATGGTCGACCGAACGAAGCTCGCCGCGCGCGTGCTCAATGATGCCGAAGCATTGGCGCGGCTCGAAGCCATCGTGCATCCGTTGGTCGGCGCGGCGAGAGACAAATTCTTGGCCGAGCAGGCGGCGCGAGGAGCGGCTGTCGTCGTGCTTGATATACCGCTGTTGTTTGAAGCCGGCCTTGAGCGCTGCTGCGATGCCGTGGTGGTGGTGTCGGCCTCGGCCGAGCTGCAGCGGCGCCGGGTCTTCGAGCGGCCCGGCATGACCGAGGAAAAGTTTGCCGCAATTCTGGCCAAGCAGACGCCCGACGCGGAAAAGCGCCGCCGCGCCGATTTCATCGTAGACAGTTCGTACGATTTCGAGCATGCCCGCACGCAGGTGCGCGACATTTTGCGCGCCGTCGCTAAAATGCAGCTGCGCCAGCCGTGATTCGCGGCCGCGCCGCGCCGAATTGGCGCGAGCAGGCTAAAAAATGCGGGAAATCGTCTTCGACACCGAAACCACCGGGCTCGATCCCCTGCAAGGCGATCGGCTGGTCGAGATCGGCTGCATCGAGCTCGTCAATCGGTTTCCGACCGGCCGAACCTTTCACTGCTATTTCAATCCCGACCGCGACATGCCGGAATCGGCGCGGGAGGTTCACGGCCTGACCGTCGAGTTCCTCAAGGACAGGCCGCGTTTTGCCGAGCGGGCCGAAGAGATCATCGCGTTCCTGGGCGACGCGCAGCTGGTCGCCCATAATGCGGCGTTCGATCTCGGCTTTCTCAACGCCGAACTGGAGCGCGCCGGCCGCGCCGCGCTAAGCCGCGATCGGATCGTCGACACCTTGCTGTTGGCGCGCCGCAAGCACGCCGGCGCGCCGAACCGGCTCGACGATCTGTGTGTGCGCTATGCTATAGACAATTCCCGCCGCACCAAGCACGGCGCGCTGCTTGACGCCGAACTTTTGGCCGAGGTCTATATCGAGCTGATCGGTGCGCGCCAGGCGCAACTCATTCTGTCGCAAGCGGCGGTGCCGGTGTCGGCCGCCGGTGCGCCGATCATCTTGCGCGAACGTCCGCTGCCGCTCGCCGAGCGCATTTCGGCGGAAGATCGCGCCGAGCATCTTCGCTTTGTCGCCACGCTCGGAGCAAACGCGATCTGGCTCGACTACGTCAGTCTTGACTGAGCGGCGGTGGCGGCGATGGGTCCGCCGCAGCGCCGGCGCCCGCCAGGCGCTGGCGATACAGCGCGACAAAGTCGATCGGGTTGAGCAACAGCGGCGCAAAGCCGCCGTTACGCGTCGCCGAGGCAATGATCTCGCGTGCGAACGGGAACAACAGGCGCGGGCACTAGATCATGACGACCGGTTGGATGCTGTCAGCCGGTACGTTCTGAATGCGAAACAGGCCGGCGAACACCAGCTCGAAGTTGAACAGCAGCATGCCCTGCGCTTCGGCCTTGCCCTCGATTCGCAAGCTCACCTCGAAATCGCTCTCCGCGACCTGTCCCGCGTCAACGTTGACCTGAATATTGATGGCAGGCTGCGCGGCGCTTGGCGCCAGCGAGCGCGGCGCATGCGGATTTTCGAACGACAGGTCTTTGACGTACTGGGTGAGGACCCCGATCTGGGGCATCGCCATTTGCGGCTGGGGACCACCGTTCGTCGTCGACATACTCGCCTCCGGCCCGCGCTGGCGGGCATTTTGCGGGCTTCGCTAACATAGCGGAACCGGCCGAACAATGCCGGCATGCACTGTTCGAGCACTGTTCGAGCTTGGCTTAGCGCTGCTCGGGGCTCGAATTGGACCGAATACGCCCGAAATGCCTACGATTGGGGCAGCCGCCGCAAGTCGGGCCGCATCCGCTTACGTGACCAGTAAGCATGCCGTGCCCTGGCGTGTTGGCCTATGCTCCGCAATCGTTTAAACTTCGACAGCCGGGAATTCTGTACGGCGGCCCTCTGGAGGGTCCCCCGAGCGTGCCTACATGACAGGGGGAACTGAAGCCACCGCGCGCGGCTTTGCTATCTGGCCGCCCCCGGAATGACCGCACAGCACGACGCGTAACGCCGAAAGAATACGAGACGTGTTCGAAGACAACATCTACACCATCATCTTTTTGGCGCTCGCGGTTTTCATTTTCCTGCGGCTTCGCAGCGTCTTGGGTCGACGCACCGGGCGCGAGCGCCCGCCCTACGATCCGTATTCGGCGCGCGACACGGTGCGCAGTCCGGCGGGCGAAAAAGTGGTGACCTTGCCGTCGCGTCCCGTCGAGACCGCGCCGCGCGCCGTCGAGGTGGCACAGCCGCCGACCGAACGCTGGAAAGGCGTCGCCGAAACCGGGTCGCCGGCTGCATCCGGTCTGGATGCGATCGCCGCCGCCGACTCGACCTTCGATGCCCAGCACTTCCTCACCGGCGCCCGCGCCGCCTACGAGATGGTGGTCACCGCGTTTGCCGCCGGCGACCGCCGCCAGCTGCGGGGCTTGTTGTCCCGCGAGGTCTACGATGGCTTCGACGCTGCGATCAGCGAGCGCGAATCGCGCGGCGAAACGGCCGAGAGCAAATTCGTCTCGATCGATTCCGCGACGGTCAGCGGCGCCGAACTGCGCAGCCGGACGGCGCAGATCACCGTGCGCTTCGTCTCCAAGCTCGTTTCGGCGACGCGCGACCGCTCCGGCGCCGTGATCGACGGCAATGCCGAAAAGGTCACCGACGTGACCGACTTGTGGACGTTCGCGCGCGATGTCTCCTCGCGCGATCCCAACTGGAAAGTCGTCGCCACCGAAACCGGCCAGTGAGCCGTGCCGGCGGGGG
>JASHWN010000336.1 GCA_030044035.1 Xanthobacteraceae bacterium | reverse complement strand
CCATGTCGGTGTCGACGTTGATCATCTTCAGCGGCGCGGCGACGCCTTCGAGCGTGGTGAACTTGTCCATGGCGCGGGTCTCTTAAGCCGGCGAAACGCCCCTGTCATGGCGGCTCGACCGGCGCGGGTCAAGCCCGGCTTTAGAGCGACATCCTGCGCTGCTATACTGGATGAAGGATCCGACGGGAGAGAACCATGACGATGCCAGCCGAGCCGGTCACCGCCATTTCGGTCGTCAAGCTGCATCCGTTGATCGGCGCGGAAATCCGCGGTGTCGATCTCAGCCGGCCGCTCGATGCCGACACGCAGCGGCAGATCAAGGACGCCTGGCACGCCCACACGGTGCTGTTGTTCCGCGATCAGAATCTCAGCGAAGACGACCAGCGCCGGTTCGCCTCGTATTTCGGCCCGGTGGCCAAGCGCGTGCCGCCGAAGCCCGGCGCCACCGGCGTCGGCGATTCGCCCGACTGGGACGACATGATGATGGTCACCGACAAGGTCGACGCCAACGGCAAGCCGCTTGGCTCGCTCGGCCACGGCGAGATGTGGTTCCACACCGACAAGTGCTATCACCGCCGGCCGCATCGCGCCTCGTTCCTCTACGGCATCGACATTCCGTCCGAGGGCGGCCACACCAAGTTCGCGAGCCTCTACGCCGCCTATGACCGGCTGCCGCCCGACGTGAAACGGCGGCTCGACGGCGCCTGGGTGATTCAGGGCCAGCAATACGGCGTCGGCCGCCGCATCGACATCACGCTGCCGCTCGAGAGCACGCATCACTGCCGGCAGCCGATCGTCGTCACCAATCCGGGCTCCGGCCGCAAGGCGCTGTACGTCGCGAGCCAAAACTCGATGTGGATCGAGGGCATGGACCGCGACGACAGCGAGGCGCTGCTAGAGCGCCTGTTCGCCATCGCCGAGGATCCCGACATCGTCTACGAGCACGTCTGGCGGCCGGGCGACCTTGTCATGTGGGACAATCTCGCGTGCCTGCACGCGCGCACCGATTGGCCGCCCGAGCAGCGCCGCACCTTGCGCCGCTGCACCGTCGAGGGCGAGCCGCTGTATTATACCAACGGCTCTTATTGCTGACTCATATCCGTCACCCTGAGGTGCGAGCGAAGCGAGCCTCGAAGGGCGACGGCCCGTGAGTCCTCGGCCGTATCCTTCGAGGGCCGCTTCGCGGCCACCTCAGGATGACGGTCAACATTAATTGCGCGGTATCGCTCAAGCCTCGGTAAGCTCCGCTGTGGATTTTCGCGCCGCAGATTGTCTGGAACTTAATCTTCTCGATCAGAGAAAGCCGTCGATCGCATGCTTTACCTAACGCAGCGAGCGCGGCTTTCGTCACGCCGGCGCCTGCTTCTCGTTCTTCGGCACGGTGTCGAGCTTCGTGACCCAGGCGCGGGCCGAGCGGAACCAGTTCTGCCGCCGCGGCGCGAGCTGATCGCGCTGCCGCAGAATGCCGACGCGCACCATGTAGGACGGCTGCACGCCCTCGCCCGGCGAGGTCGAATAGATCGGCGAGCCGCATTGCGGGCAGAACGCCTGCAGCCGCGGCCGCCCGCTGGCGGCGGTGGTCTTCAGATAATTGGTCGGCTGGCCGGTCATCTTGAAGCTCGCGCCGGGCACCGGAATCGACACGCGAAACGCGCTGCCGGTGCCGGTCTGGCAATCGGTGCAGTGGCAGATCTGCACGGTCTCCGGATCGGCCTCGCCTTCGATCGTGATGAAGCCGCAATGGCAGGCGCCGTCGATTTTCATGATGCCGCTCCCTTGGTTCATTCAACGCGCCGCGCGCTCGATGGCGTGCATGTCGTCGTCCGACAGGCCGAAATGATGGCCGATCTCGTGAATGAGCACGTGCTTGACGATGGCGCCGAGCGTTTCATCGTGCTCGGCCCAGTAATCCAAAATCGGCCGGCGATAAAGCCAGATCATGTTGGGCATCTGCAGCGGCGCGCTTTCGGCGCGGAACGGCAGGCCGATGCCCTGGAACAGGCCGAGCAAATCGAACTCGCTGGTCGCCCGCATGGCGCGCAGCACCTGCCGGCTCGGAAAATCGTCGACCTGAATGACGAGATTACCGCACAAATCCCGGAAGTGCTGCGGCAGCAGGCGAAACACGTCCGCCGCCAACGCTTCGAGCTCGGCAAGCGACGGCGCCTTCACCGGGCGCCAGGCCAGCGGATCGGATGGGAAATTCGCCATACTCGATATGTAGCGCAGATCGGGCCGCGCCGAAGCTCCCCTCCGCGGCGCGATGCTGTTGACCGGGCTATCGCGATACGCGAGCCTGCCCATGGCAGGGAGCGTTCAATCGAGGCGGCAATGTCGATGAAGTCGCACGTTTTCGTCTTCGGTTTCGCGGCGCTACTCGGCGCCGCAACAGTGGTGCCGTCACTGGCGCAAACCGCGCAGCGGCCGCGGCATCACGCACCGCCGCGTTACGCGCGCCCCTACATCGAGATCAGGCCGCAGCGCTTGCTTTATCGCCACTGCGCCGATTGGCTCGAGCTGCAACACCGCCCAAGCGGCCCGGTGCTCTATCCGCAATATCGCTGCTGGTGGGTGACGGGCTAGCGTCATTCCGGGGCGCGGCCGTCAGCCCGCGAGCCCGGAATCCATAATCCCGAACGTTCGGGACTCATCCGCGATGGCAGTGGTTATGGATTCCGGGTTCGCCGCTGCGCGGCGCCCCGGAATGACGGCTCAACGCCACTCCCGCACATCGACAAAGTGCCCGGCGATAGCCGCCGCGGCCGCCATGGCGGGCGAGACGAGATGGGTGCGGCCCTTATGGCCTTGGCGGCCCTCGAAATTGCGGTTCGAGGTCGACGCGCAACGCTCGCCCGGGCTGAGCTTGTCGGGATTCATGGCGAGGCACATCGAGCAGCCGGGCTCGCGCCATTCGAA
>JASHWN010000335.1 GCA_030044035.1 Xanthobacteraceae bacterium | reverse complement strand
CGAACCCGCCGCTCACCCGCAGCATGGCCGGCGATATCATGGACAAGGCCGCGCGCAGCCTCGGCTATCATCCGTTTCCGTGTCCATCGAGCAACGCCAGCCAGACCTACACCAATCCAGAGGGCTTGACGCTCGGCGCCTGCGAATATTGCGGCCATTGCGAGCGCTTCGGCTGCGAGGCCAACGCCAAGGCATCGCCGAACGTCTGCATCCTGCCGGCGCTGCTCGCCGATCCAAAATTCGAGCTGCGCAATTACGCTCAGGTGCGGGAGCTGGTCTACGACAAAGCGGCACGCAAGGTGCGGGCGGTGCGTTACGTCGACACCCGCAGCGGCGAGGAATACGAGCAGCCGGCGGGGCTGGTGATCCTCGGCGCCTACGTGTTCAACAACGTGCTGCTCATGCTCACCGCCGGCATCGGTGAGCCGTACGACTACCAGACCGGCAAGGGCGCGGTCGGCAAGAACTACTGCTACCAGGTGAGCGGCAATGGCGTCGAGGTGTTCTTTGCCGACAAGGAGATCAATCCGTTCATGGCGGCCGGCGCCCATGGCGTGCTGATCGACGACTTCAACGGCGACAATTTCGACCATGGCGGGCTCGGCTTCTTCGGCGGCGCCTGGATCCAGGGCGGCACCACCAATGGCCGTCCGATTCTGACCCGGCCGGTGCCGCCCGGCACGCCGCGCTGGGGCCGCGAATGGAAAGAGGCGACCGCGAAGTGGTACAATCACGCTTTCAGCATCGGCGCCTCAGGCTGCAATTACGCGCACCGCGAAAATTTTCTCGATCTCGATCCGACCTATCGCGATGCGCTGGGCCGGCCGCTCATCCGCATGTTGTATAATTTCCGCGACAACGACTATAAGCTCGCGGAATATTTGGGCGGCGTGCTGGAGCGGCTCGCCCGCGCCATGAATCCGACCATCATGGGCAACGTCAACGTCAAGCGCGGCGACTACAACGTCGTGCCGTATCAATCGACCCATAATACCGGCGGCACCATGAGCGGGACCGATCCGAAGGCCAGCGCAGTCAATCGCTATCTGCAAGCCTGGGACGCCGACAATCTGTTCGTCATGGGCGCCTCGGTGTTCCCGCAGAACACCGCGTACAATCCGACCGGCGTGGTCGGTGCGTTGGCCTATTGGTCGGCGCACGCGATCACGACGCAATACCTCAAAAAGCCCGGACCTCTGGTTCACGCCTGAAACAACAAAGAAGGAAGATCGCCGTGACCGAAGAAACGATTCCACGCCGTAAATTTTTGTTGGGAGCTGGCATTGCCGGCACCGCGGTCGCGACCGGCTTGAGCCAAACCGAGCCGGCGGCCGCGCAGACTCAGGCGCCCGCCGCTGCGGCGGCAACGCCAGCGGCGCAGCCAGAGCCGCTGCTTGCCCTCAACGAGACCGAGCACGCCTTCATCGTCGCTGCAGTCGACACGCTCATCCCTGCCGATGAATTATCGCCCTCGGGCAGTGACTGCGGCATCGCGACTTTCATCGACCGCCAGCTTGCCAGCGCCTGGGGCGGCGGCGCCAAGATGTATCGCGCCGGCCCGTTCCGCAAAGGCAAACCCGAGCAGGGTTATCAACTGGCGCTCACTCCGGCTGAGTCCGTAAAGGCCGGCATCGCCGCTGCCAACGAATGGTCGCGCAAGACCTACGGCCGCGATTTTGATCGTCTTGTGCCGGAGCAACGCGTCGAGGCGCTCAGGGCGATGGAGGCGGGCAAGGCCGAATTCGCCAATTTCAGCTCGCGGGCGTTTTTCGCCCGGCTGCACACGATGACTATGGAGGGATTTTTTGCCGACCCGATCTACGGCGGCAACCGCAACAAAGCGTCGTGGAAAATGCTCGGCTATCCGGGCCTGCCGGCCACTTACGCGCATCTCATCGAGGAATATCGCGACAAGCGCTACGTCGTCGAGCCGCGATCCATCGAAGATTTTTCTTAAGGGGGGCGACGATGGTGACGCGATTAAAGGAAGTCGATGCCGTCACGGTCGGGCTGGGCTGGACCGGCGCCATCATGGCGCGCGAACTGACCAAAGCCGGATTGCACGTGGTCGCGCTCGAGCGCGGGCCGGATCGCGTTCCCGGCGAGGATTTCATCCTGCCGAGCGTGCGTGACGAGTTGCGTTACGCCAGCCGTCTCGAATTGATGTGGGACAATTCGATCGACACACTGACCTTCCGCAATTTCCCGAGCGAACAGGCGTTGCCGGTGCGGCGCATCGGCGCCTTCCTGCCCGGCGAGGGCGTCGGCGGCTCCGGCATCCATTGGGGTGCCTTGCATTGGCGCTTCCTGCCGTCGGATTTCCGCATTCGCAGCGCGCTCACCGAGCGCTACGGCGCCAATGCAATTCCGGCCGACATGACGATCCACGATTGGCCGCTGAGCTATGCGGACGTCGAGCCGTTCTACGACCGCTTCGACGCGATCTGCGGCGTGTCCGGCAAGGCCGGCAATCTGCGCGGCCAGAAGATCGACGGCGGCAACGTGTTCGAAGGTCCGCGCAGCAACGAGTATCCGAACGCGCCGATCAAATCGAGCAATGCCGGTTTGATGTTCGGCGCGGCCGCCAAGGAACTCGGCTACCACCCGTTCCCGGCGCCGGTCGCGATCGCGAGCGCCCCTTACACAAATGCCGAAAACGTGGCCCTCGGCGCGTGCGAGTATTGCGGATTCTGCAACCGCATAGCCTGCGAGACCAATGCCAAGGCCTCGCCCAATTCGACGCTGCTGCCGGTGCTGCGGCTTGAACCGAAGTTCGAACTGCGCACCCGCTGCTTCGTCACCCGGCTCAACTACGACAAGGCGGCAAAGAAGGTCGCCAGCGTCACTTACACCGACATGGGGACCGGTGAGGAGTACGAGCAACCGGCTGGCGTCGTGCTGTTGACCTCATTCGTGTTCTCGAACGTGCAGCATCTCTTGCTAGCCGGCATCGGCGAGCCGTACGACCACGCGACCGGCAGCGGTGTGGTCGGCAAGAACTACGCTTATCAGTTCGAGGCCGGCGCCGCGGCCTTCTTCGAGGACAAGGAGCTTACGCCGTACTGGGGCTCGGCCGGAATGGGGATGTGCATCGACGATTTCAACGGCGAGAATTTCGACCACGGCGGCCTGGGCTTCTTCGGCGGCGGCTACGTGACGTGCAACACCGCGGCGGCGCCACCGATTGCCGGCCGCACCCTGCCGCACGGCACGCCGCAATGGGGTTCGGAATGGAAGCGTGCGACGGTGAAGTGGTATCACCACGCCGCCCGCTTTAACACCCAAGGCTCGGTCTATGCCAATCGCGACAACTATCTCGACCTCGATCCGACCTACAAGGACGCGTTCGGTCGGCCATTGATCAGGCTCACCTACAACGGCACCGAAAACGACCACAAAATGTCGCGCTATCTGCTCGGCAAGCTGGAAGGCGTCATCAGGGCGATGAACCCGACGCACTATCAGATGGAGCCGCGGCCGAAAAACTTCACCATCGTGCCATACCAATCGACCCACAATACCGGCGGCACCATCATGGGCGCCGACCCCAAAACCAGCGTGGTCAACCGCTATCTGCAGGCCTGGGACGCGCACAATCTGTTCGTCGAGGGCGCCTCGGTCTTCCCCCAGCAGCACGGCTACAATCCGACCGGCACGGTCGGCGCGTTGGCCTATTGGTCGGCGCAGGCGATCACGACGCAATATCTCAAAAATCCAGGGCCGCTGGTGCAGGGGTGAGGCGAGGGACGGCATGCGGACAATAACGACGGCATTCTGCGGGGCGTGGTTTGCGACGCTCGCAGCGCTTCTCGCTACCTCAGGCGCAACCCAAGCGGCCGATGCCGCCCACGGCAAGCAGGTCTTCGCCGCCTGCGCGGCCTGCCACAGCGGCAAACCGGACGCGATCGGACCGAGCCTGCGCGGCGTCTATGGCCGCAAATCCGGGTCGCTCGAGGATTTCCGCTACTCGAACGCCATGATGCGCGCCAACCTCACTTGGAACGAGGACAATCTGCGCGCCTACATCAAGGACCCGCAGGCCAGGGTACCGGGCAACCGCATGCCGTTCGGCGGCTTGCAAGACGGAAAAGACGTCGACGACGTGATCGCCTACCTTGAGACTTACCGCTAGCCGCGGCGACTCGCGGTCGGTCGCATTAGCCGCGAGTGTCAGGGCGGAATTGTCGCAGTCGGGAAAGGCTCCGCATCGGCGAAAAGTCGCCTGATCGGTGCGGCAGCCCCGGCGGACATAGAAAATCCGTAAGCGATCGTGTAGACACCGCCCGGGCTTCCTATATGGGGGGTTGGCCGCGGCCCGAACCGCGCTTGCCCGGCGCCTTAAAGGCGGATCATCCACAATGCTCAGTGTCGTTATCGCCATCCACCTCATGCTGGTCCTCGCCATGATTGGCGTGGTGCTGCTGCAGAAGTCGGAGGGGGGCGGCCTCGTCAGTTCCACCAGCGGCTTTATGACCGGCCGGGGCACCGCCAATGTTCTGACCCGCACGACGGCGCTATTGGCTGCCGGTTTCTTCATTACCAGCTTGGCTTTGTCGATATTGGCGAGCCACAGCCGCGCGCCGGTTTCGCTGATCGGCGGCTCGCCCGCCCAACAGCAAGAGGCGCCGGCACCCGGCAGCCCGGCGCCACCCGCACCGCTTAATTCCGGCGGCAATGGCTTGCTCAACCAGCTCGGCGGAGGTGGGGGCGGTAACACGCCGGCCGGCAACATGCCAGCTCCTCCGGCTGCGCCGGCGGCGCCAAGCGGCCCGCAGGTGCCGCAATCGCGCTAGGGCCTCACTCCGGATGGCCGTCTTAACGCGGCTCGCATGCCGGCTGAGGATGACGCTGCAAGAGCTTGAGCCAATCCGGCTTTCCGGCCGCGCTCGAGACGGCTGGGGCGTGCGCGGCAGCTATTCCGGAAAATCGCTCGTCGAATCGTTTTCGGCGCGCTAAAGGTCAGGTCCCATGGCGCGGTACATATTCATCACCGGCGGCGTGGTCTCATCGCTTGGCAAGGGATTGGCTTCGGCGGCGCTGGGCGCGCTGTTGCAGGCGCGCGGCTACAAGGTCCGCCTGCGCAAGCTAGACCCCTACCTCAACGTCGATCCGGGCACCATGTCGCCCTATCAGCACGGCGAGGTCTTCGTCACCGACGACGGCGCCGAGACCGATCTCGATCTCGGCCATTACGAGCGCTTCACCGGGCGGCCGGCGACGCGCATGGACAACATCACCACCGGCCGCATCTACCAGGACATCTTGCTCAAGGAACGGCGCGGCGACTATCTTGGCGCCACCATCCAGGTCATCCCCCACGTCACCAACGCGATCAAGGATTTCATCCGCGACGGCAACGACGGTTTTGATTTCGTGCTGTGCGAAATCGGCGGCACCGTCGGTGACATCGAAGGGCTGCCGTTCTTCGAGGCCATTCGCCAGCTCGGCAACGATCTGCCGCGGCGGCACGCCATTTATATCCATCTCACGCTGCTGCCGTTCATCCCCAGCGCCGGCGAGTTGAAGACCAAGCCGACCCAGCATTCGGTGCGCGAGCTGCGCGCCATCGGCATTCAGCCCGATATTTTGCTGTGCCGCACCGACCGGCCGATTCCGCCGGGCGAGCGCAAAAAGCTGGCGCTGTTCTGCAATGTCCGCGAAAGCGCGGTCATCGAGGCGCGCGACGCCGACAACATTTACGCCGTGCCTGAGGCCTATCACGCTGCCGGGCTCGACGACGAAGTGCTCGCGGCGTTCGGCCTCGACAATCCGCCGGCACCCGACCTCGTCACCTGGCACCTCATCAACGAGCGCATCCGCAATCCCGAGGGCAACGTCACCATCGCCATTGTCGGCAAATATACCGGCATGAAGGATGCCTATAAGTCGCTGATCGAGGCGCTCTCGCACGGCGGCGTCGCCAACAAGGTCAAGGTCAATCTCGACTGGATCGAAAGCGAGGTATTCGAGAACAAGGATCCGGCGCCGTTCCTCGAACACGTCGATGGTATTTTGGTGCCTGGCGGCTTCGGCCAGCGCGGCGCCGAGGGAAAAATCCTCGCCGCCCAGTTCGCGCGCGAGCGCAAAGTGCC
Organism: Xanthobacteraceae bacterium; assembly: GCA_030044035.1. GTDB lineage: Bacteria > Pseudomonadota > Alphaproteobacteria > Rhizobiales > Xanthobacteraceae > BOG-931. Next base: position 1,126 of record JASHWN010000335.1, on the reverse strand, counting down.
GTATTTCGGCATCTGCTTCGGCATGCAGATGGCGGTGATCGAGGCGGCGCGCAATCTGTGCGGCATCGAGGCGGCCAACTCGACCGAATTCGGCCCAACCGGCGAGCCGGTGGTCGGGCTGATGACCGAATGGATGAAAGGCAATGAGCTGCAGAAGCGCGGCATCGGCAGCGACCTCGGCGGCACCATGCGGCTCGGCGCCTATCCGGCGATCCTGGCGCGTGGCTCACGCGTCGCCGAGATTTACGGCGCCACCGACATTTCCGAGCGCCACCGCCACCGCTACGAGGTCAACACCGCCTACAAGGACCGTCTCGCCCAGCACGGCGTGCGGTTTTCCGGCATGTCGCCGGACGGGCTGTTGCCGGAGATCGTCGAATACGACGATCACCCCTGGTTCATCGGCGTGCAATTTCATCCCGAGCTGAAATCGCGGCCGTTCGCGCCACACCCGTTGTTCGCATCCTTCATCGGCGCCGCGGTGGAGCAGAGCCGGCTGGTATAGCGCCAGCGCGTTTCCGTCTCGACCCAGTGAGGCTCGCTTGTACGCGGCACGGTAAGGCCGCACTTGCGCAGCCGCGTCCGGGATGGTAAGGAAAACAAGAAGTAGCTTCTTACGAAATGATGCCCTATGCCAGGCGATGATTAGTGGGCTCTGGTACGAGCTGTGCGAAGCAAGAGCTAAATATAAGAGGATTGACGATGGACGAAAATCTTCCCGGCACCAAGATCACCGAGCGGCTGATAATGCGACCGGACGGTGCCACCATGGACGAGATCGTAGCGGCGACCGGTGGGCCGCAATACAACGTGCTGCGCAAGCTCGAAGGCCGCGGATATCGAATTCGCAAGGTCAAGGAGGGCCGCGCTACCCGCTATTTCGCCGAGCCACCGGCGGCGCCGTCCTACGAGGCGACGGTAACCAGCAAGGGCCAGATTACACTTCCCAAGGAGGTGCGCGAGCGCCTGCGAGTGCGCGACGGCGATAAAGTTCGATTCATCGTCGAAGATGGAGCTAGGATCGCGGTTGCGCGTGCCGAGCACAGCATTCGCGACCTGTTTGGAATTCTCGGTAAACCACGGAGCAGTGCCACTCTCGAAGAGATGAATCAGGCCGTTCGCCAGC
>JASHWN010000334.1 GCA_030044035.1 Xanthobacteraceae bacterium | reverse complement strand
CCGAGGCGCTGTTGCGCCGGAACAGCCGGGTCAGCCCGCCGGTCGCCAGCACCGTCGCCTTCGCCGCGACGATCACCGGCGCGCCCGACGACAAGTGCCAGCAGACGGCGCCGCGCGCCTCGCCGTCGCCGACGATCAGATCGACGACGCACAGATCGCCGGCCTTGCGGATGCTCTTGTGATGCCGTGCGATCTCGGCGCGCAGCGTCTTCGATACGGCAGGGCCGGTATTGATGAAATCGACATAGACGCAGCGCGGCCGGTCGTGGCCCGGCGCCTGGGTGGCGGTGATGTGGCCGTCGTTCCGCGCCCAGCCGACGCCCCAGCGGTCGAGCTCGCGAATGCAGTCCGGCGCCTCCTCGCACAGGAGGCGCGCCAAATCTTCGTCGCACAGGCCGCGGCCGGCGGCGATCGTGCCGTCGAAATGGTGCTGCGGATCGTCCGGTGTCTCTTCGCCGAGCGCGGCGGCGACCGTCATCTGCGCCATCACGGTAGCGCCGCCGCGGCCGATCAGGCTCCGGTCGGCGAGCAGCACGTTGGTGCCGCGCCGCGCCGCCTCGATCGCCGCATACATGCCGGCGGCGCCGGAGCCAATCACCAGCACATCGGTATTGATGGTTATGGGCTCGGCGACCATCGGGGCTCACAACTCATTTGTTTCCCGGACGCGGTGCAGCATAAGCGCGTTTACGCGCGTCTTCGACGCGCTGTGGCGGTGCACCGCTGATCCGGGATCGTACCAAACTCTGAGATCGTAACGATCCCTGGTCCGCAGCGCACCACTTCGTGCTGCGCTGCGCCCGGGAAACGTCACCAAGGTAGTAGCGGTACTCACGGCGCCGCAGACGGCGCGAACGCCGCAGCAAGCCGCGCCGCGAATTGCTTCTCCATCTCCTTGGCCTTGGCGCGCAGCACCGGTTGGCCGAGGCTGCCGAGTTTTCCGGTCAATGCCGCCTCGACGTCGTAGCTGATTTTGGTCTCGTCGCCGGCTTCGGCGAGCGTGGTCAGCGAGCTGGCGGTGAGGCGGCCGACGATACCGAGCGGGGTGCCTTCGATCTTTGCCTCGATCTGGCGCGGCGGTTCGGCGCGCACCACCTGCACCGCGACCTTGAAGGCAAACTTCATGTACGCGACCTTGGTTTCAAAAACCGCAGCGTAAGCGTCCGGCCCGGTTTCTTCGAGATCGCGAACGCCGTCCACGCATGAGGCAAAAAAACGCGCGTCGCGCACCGCCTCATAAACGCGCTGGCGTGGCGCCTTCACGGTCAGTTCGCCGGAAAATTTCATCGCGATCGGATCCTTAACCTTCGTCATTGCCGGCTTGACCCGGCAATCCATGCAGCGTTTGAGCCCCATGGATGCCCGGGTCAAGCCAGGTCAAGCCCGGGCATGACGACGTCAGAGTCACGCCGTCGCCTTCAGCAACGACGCGAGCGGGCGCGCCGGATCGGCGAGCGCGGCGGCGTCGACCTTGATGCGGCGCTCGATCAGCCGGCGCGCGGCGGCAAGCTCGCGCTGCGCGTTGATGCCCATGGCATAGGCGAGAACGCCGTCGGCGACATCGAAGGCGAGCAGGCTGTTGCCGGGCAGAGGCCGCCGCACGTGCTGCGCCGGCCGCTGCGGCGGCCAACCGACGCCCTGGATATAGAGATCGTACTGCTCCGACCAGAACGACGGCACGGTGCGGTAGAGCTCATTAACGCCTGCGGCGTTGCGTCCGGCGACTGCGCCCTGGTCGAGCGCATGGCGCCAATTCTCCAGCCGAATGAGGCCGTGCGGCGCCGGAAAGCGCACCGCGTCGCCGGCGGCGAAAATCGCCGGATCGGCAGTGCGGCAATGCTCGTCGACGACGATGCCGTTGTCGACAGCGAGGCCTGCGGCGGCCGCCAACGCATCGTTCGGCTTGACGCCGGTGCCGACGACGATGACATCGGCGGCAAATGTTTCGCCTGCAGCGGTGGTCAGGATAACGCTGTCGCCGGCCGCCTCGACCTCCGCGATGCTGGTGCCGCTGCGGATGTCGACACCGTGGCGGCGATGGCAGGCAGCAATGAACGCGCCGGTTTCTTCGTCGCAGACGCGCGCCAGGATGCGCGGCGCAACTTCCAGCACCGTGGTGGCGATGCCGAGCTCGGATGCGGAAGCAGCGGCTTCGAGCCCGATCAGCCCGCCGCCGACCACGACCAGCCGCCGGGCGCCGCGCAATGCCGCGGCGAGCGCGCGGGCATCCGCCTCGGTGCGCAGATAATGCACGCGCGGCATGCCGAGCGGCAGCTGCGGCAGCTCGCGCACCTGCGAGCCGGTCGCCAGCACCAGCGCGTCGTACGGGTAGCGTCGGCCGCCGGCAGTGACGACCGCGCGCGCGGCGCGGTCGATCGCGATGACGAGCGCGGTGCGCTCCAGCACGATGTTATGCGTGCCGGCGCCGCCGGGGCCGGCGATCAGCGCATGCTCGGGCAAGGCCTTGCCGGTGAGCACCGCTTTGGACAGCGGCGGCTTCTCGTACGGCTCGCAGGCCTCGTCGCTGAGCAGGAGAACTTGCGCGGCTGGATCGGTGCGCTTGGCCTCGATCGCGGCAAAAACGCCGGCCGG
>JASHWN010000333.1 GCA_030044035.1 Xanthobacteraceae bacterium | reverse complement strand
AATTTTTTGTCGGCGTAGGCGTCGGCGATCACGGCAGGCGCGTCGGCAAAGCGCGGCGCGTCGGCAGCGACGATGGCGTTATAGGCTTTTTCGACGCGGTCCCAGCGCTTGTCGCGGTCCATGGCGTAATAGCGGCCGCTCACCGTCGCGAGCGAAACCGATTTCGGCAGCGCCGCCAGCAAGCGCTTGATGTCGTCGCCCGCCGATTGCGGCGGCGTATCGCGACCGTCGGTGAAGGCGTGCACCAAGGTCGGCACCTTGGCCGCAGCGAGGATTTTGGCCAGCGCCGCGGCCTGATCCTGATGCGAATGCACGCCGCCGGGCGAGACCAGGCCGAGCAGATGGCAGGTGCCGCCGCTCTCTTTCAGCTTGGCAATGAAATCGAGCAGCACCGGCGCGCGCTCGATCTCGCCCTTGGCGATCGCCTGGTCGATGCGCGGCAGATCCTGCATCACCACGCGGCCGGCACCGATGTTCAAATGCCCGACCTCGGAATTGCCCATCTGGCCGTCAGGCAAGCCGACGTCTTTGCCGGACGTGCGCAAAAAACCATGCGGGCCCGCCTGCCAGAGCCGGTCGAAGCTCGGCGTTTTGGCCTGGCGGATGGCATTGTCGGCGCGCTCTTCGCGCCAGCCCCAGCCGTCGAGAATGACCAACATCACGGGCCGGCGCCGCTGCATGTCCGCATCCTTCCCTCAAGACCAACGCGGAGGCGGTATTGCGGATCGCAGTGCAAGCGTCAATGCGCGACGCATTTGTTCCTTCGTCATTGCCGGGCTTGACCCGGCAATCCATGGGGCAACGCCGCTTGCGCGGCTGGTCAGCATGGACCCCCGGGTCAAGCCCGGGGGTGACGGTCAAAAAAAGCGGGTCGGGCGCAGAGCTACGCCGCCGCCGCGACTTGACCGGCTTCCCAGCCGAGCATGGCGCGCTTACGGGTGATGCCCCAATGGTAGCCGGTGAGATCGCCGCTCTTGCCGACGACACGGTGGCACGGCACCACGAAGGCGATCGGATTCTTACCGACCGCGGTGCCGACCGCCCGCGCGGCGTTGGGCTTGCAGACCTTCTCCGCGATGCCCGAATAGGTCGCCATGCGGCCCATCGGGATCTGTAAGAGCGCGTCCCAGACCCGGACTTCCCAATCGGTGCCGATCAGCACCACGCGTAGCGGCTGTTGCGGCTGCCATTGCGACGGATCGAAAATGCGCTTGGCGAGCGCTGCAGTCCGCGCGCTGTTCTCCACATACGTGGCTTTCGGCCAGCGCCGCTTCATGTCGTTGAGCGTCGCCGCCTCTTCGCCGTGGTCGCCAAAGGCCAGGCCGGCCAGGCCGCGTTCGGTCGCCATCACCAGTGCGCTGCCGAACGGCGAGGGATGGAAGCCGAAATGGACGACCAACCCTTCGCCGCCCGATTTCCATTCGCCGGGCGACATTGCCTCGTGGGTTACGAATAGGTCGTGCAGCCGGCCGGGACCGGACAGGCCGACCTCATAGGTGGCGTCGAGCACGCTTGCCGAATCGCGCAACAGCTTGCGCGCGCCGTCGAGCGTGAGCGCCTGCAAGAACGCCTTCGGCGTCAGCCCGGCCCAGCGGCGAAACAGGTGGTGCAACTCGGTCGGCGTGACGCCGGCGGCCTCGGCAATGGTTTCGATTTCCGGCTGGTCGCGCCAGTGGCCGCGGATGTGGCCGATGGCGCGCCTCACCACCTCATAATCGGCGGCGGCTGCGGCGAGCGGCATCGGATGGTCAAGGCGAGCGGGTGAGAGCATGGCTGACTCCATCGTCATTTGCCCCCGATCTAGGCCGGCTCCGTTTCGACAACCACCCGATTTCTGGATTGGCGAATGGCGAAATGGCGAATAGCGAATGGTTCGGCCCCTATTCGCCACGCGCCATTCGTTATTCGCTCCTCATAGCACCGTCCGCGTCGGCCCGCGTTTGGCCTCACCCAAAGCATTCGACAGCGCCCGCGCAAAGCTCGCCTTCTCGTCCGGCCCGAGCGCGCTGGCGATGGTCAGCCGCCGCCCGCGCGAGACCAGAAACAGCCGCTCGATGCCGAACTCCTCATGCACGATGCGCTCGAGACGCACCCACAGCGGATTGAGCGTCCACTCCCGTACGGTGCCGCGTGGGTTGACCTTGCGCACGGTCAGCTCCGAGGCCGTTACCGTCACCTCCTCGTAGGCGCGCGCGGCACGAAAGTTGGCGCGGAACGCGACGTAGACCAGCAGCACGTCGAGGCCGAAGAAGCCGAATACCGGCCACGCGCCCATCAGAACGAACGCCATGCCGGAGACGAAACTCAGGCCGCCGAGACAGAGCATGAGGATCAGAAAGCCGCGCGGCGTCAGCGAGCGATGCGGCGTGATCACGGCCGAGAAGATTTTCGGGTCGGCAAAGGCGTTGTCGTTGCTCATCGCGCTCAGTATAGGGGAAACATGCCGCGTAAGACCATCCGGAAGACCGTCAGGCAGAGGCTGCAGGCCGCCCGCCAGGGCAGGGCGGCGCGCGTCAAGGGCGCCAAGGCCCGGATCAAGGCCGATACCAAGGCCGCCCACGGCGCGCTGCCGCAATGGACCAAAGCCGAGATCGAGGAAGCGTTCCGCCGCTTCGCCGCCGCCAATCCTAATCCGCGCGGCGAACTCCAACACGTCGATCCGTACACGCTGCTGGTCGCGGTCGTGCTGTCGGCCCAGGCGACCGATGCCGGCGTCAACAAGGCGACGCCGGCTTTGTTCAAGCTCGCCGACACCCCGGAGAAGATGGTCAAGCTCGGCGAGGCGCGGGTGCGCGAACTGATCAAGACCATCGGCCTCTATCGGACCAAGGCCAAGAACCTGATCGCGCTGTCGCGGCAGCTGATCGCGCAGCATGGCGGCAAGGTGCCGCCCGACCGCGCCGCACTCGAAGCTTTGCCCGGCGTCGGCCGCAAAACCGCCAACGTGGTGCTCAACGTCGCGTTCGGCGAGCCGACCATCGCGGTCGACACGCATATCTTCCGGGTCGGCAATCGTACCGGGCTTGCGGTCGGCAAGACGCCATTCGACGTCGAAATGAAGCTCCTGGAGGTGGTGCCCGAGCGCTACCGGCTGCACGCCCACCATTGGCTGATCCTGCACGGCCGCTACGTGTGCGTCGCGCGCCGGCCGCTGTGCGAAAAATGCATCATTGCCGACTTGTGCAAATGGCCCGGCAAAACAGTCAATGCGCCGCCCCAAGTGGAGCAGGGGGCCGTAGCCGCGCAGTGATGCGGTCGCGGACTATACGAGCAAACTTTTGCTACGCGCTCGTCTGCGCAAACTTGGCGAACTCGGCGACGACGCGTTCGTAAACTTGTTGTTTGAACG
>JASHWN010000332.1 GCA_030044035.1 Xanthobacteraceae bacterium | reverse complement strand
ATCGCCGGCGTCGCGCAGGTTGACGAAGTTGACGCCCTTGACGACGCGGCCGTCCTTGACGTCGAGGCAGGGAATGACGCGGACCTTGAACATTTCAGGCCGCCCGGGCCGAACGAATGAGCTGCAAAGCTGCTGCCGCGTCGATCCGCCCGTCATAGAGCGCCCGGCCAACGATCGCGCCCGCCAGTTTTCTAGCGCGCGGCGCCAGCAATGCGCGAATATCCTCGATCGAGGCAAAGCCGCCTGAAGCAATCACCGGAACCGAAATCGCTTCAGCGAGCGCAATGGTCGCGTCGAGGTTCGGACCTTTGAGCATGCCGTCGCGGGTCACGTCGGTGTGCACGATCGCGGCCACACCAGCCGCCTCGAAGCGCTTGGCGACATCGAGAGCGATCAGCTCGGACGTTGCCGCCCAGCCCTCCACGGCCACCCTGCCGTCGCGCGCATCGAGCCCGACAGCGACCCGGCCGGGATAAGTCCGAGCGGCCTCTTTCACCAAAGCGGGGTTTCGCACCGCCGCGGTGCCAATGATGACCCGCGTCACGCCTTTCGCCAGCCAACTGTCTATCGTCGCGCGATCGCGAATGCCGCCGCCAAGCTGCACCGGGATGCTGACCGCGGCGATAATGCGTTCGACCGCCGCCGCATTCATCGGCTTGCCGGCGAAAGCGCCGTCGAGGTCGACGATGTGCAGATATTCGAAACCCTGCGCCTCGAACGCTTTGGCCTGCGCGGCCGGATCGCGGTTGAACACGGTCGCGCGCGCCATGTCGCCCTGCTCGAGGCGGACGGCCTCGCCGTTTTTCAGATCGATCGCCGGAAACAGGATCACGGCTTCCACTGCAAAAAATTCGCGATCAAAGCCAAGCCGAACTTCTGGCTCTTCTCCGGATGAAACTGCGTGCCGAAAATATTGTCGCGCGCCACCACCGCGGTGAGCGGGCCGCCGTATTCGGCCTCGGCGACCAGATCGTCGCGGCGGGTGGGCCTGAGCTGATAGGAGTGCACGAAATAGGCGTGGCGGCCGGCCGGCCCCAACGGCAGGCCTTCGAGCAGCGCATGCGGCCGCACCACGTTGAGCGTGTTCCAGCCCATGTGCGGAATTTTCAGCTGCGGATCGCTCGGCGCGATGCGGTCGACCTCGCCGGCGATCCAGCCGAGGCCTTCGGTGACTTCGTATTCGCGGCCGTGTTCAGCCAACAGCTGCATGCCGACGCAGATGCCGAAGAACGGCCGGCCCTTGCACCGCACCGTCTCTTCGAGCGCGGCCGTCATGCCACTGACCGCGTCGAGGCCGCGCCGGCAATCGGCGAAGGCGCCGACGCCGGGCAGCACCACGCGGTCGGCGTTCGCCACGACGGCGGGATCGTTGGTGACCCGGATCGGTTCGCCGCATCCGAGTTCGCGCGCGGCACGCTCGAACGCCTTCGCGGCCGAGTGCAAATTGCCGGAGCCGTAATCGACGATGGCGACGCTCACCGGCCCGCTCCCGGCTCGGGAAACAGCCCGATGACGTGCGCTGTCTGCGCGACGCGCGGCACGCTGAGCGGCGTGCCGCCGGTCGGGCCGGGCGGCGTTGCATTCGCCGCACTGTTTCCAGGTCGCGGCTGGCGCAGCCAAGCATCGAAAAAGCGCCGCTCGGCATCTTCCAGATTGTCGCCGCTGACGACACCGACATTGGCGAAGCCGCGTCGGTGTAATGTGAGCCGGCGCAGCGTGCTGGCTTCGAGACCCACCAGGAGCGAAATCAACAAACCGACCACCATGATCGCGGCCCCCGACGCGCCGAACCTCACCAGCGCCGCCTCAATACCGCCGCAGATCACCACGTAGCCGACGAGGACAAGCCACATCCGGTGCCGCAGCATCCATAGCGGCGCAAACAAGAACGCCCACCACGAGAAGCCGTCACGCACGAATGTAAAACGCTCGGCGGCCGACGATGCGCTGGCGCGCGCCGGCGCCTCATGGACGGTGTAAACGGACATCGTTGCCTCCAGCCGCTCGGCGGCTGCCTTCATCCACCCAGCGTGCCTTTGGTCGAGGGCACCTCGTGGGCGGCACGCGAGTCAATGGCGACGGCGGCCCGCAACGCCCGCGCCAAACCTTTGAAGCACGATTCGGCAATATGATGGTCGTTGCTGCCGTACAGTGTCGCCACATGCAGCGTCAGCGCGGCGTTGACCGCAAAGGCCTGGAACCATTCCTGCACCAGCGCGGTATCGAACGTGCCGATTTTGGCGCGCACGAAATCGACGTTGAAGACCAGAAACGGCCGGCCCGATATGTCGAGCGCCACCCGCGTCAACGCCTCATCCATCGGCACGTGGACGTCGGCGTAGCGCGTGATGCCCTTCATGTCGCCAAGCGCTTTCCTGACCGCCTGGCCGAGCGCAATGCCGACGTCCTCGGTGGTATGGTGCTGATCGACGTGCAGGTCGCCTTTGGCCTTGATATCGAGATCGATGCGCGAATGCCGGGCCAGCAGGTCGAGCATGTGATCGAGAAACCCGATCCCGGTCGCAATCGACGCAGCGCCGCTGCCGTCGAGGTCGACCGCGACCTCGACGTCGGTTTCCTTGGTGGCGCGCTTGATCGATGCCTTGCGCATGAACGTGCTCCACGGCTCAAAAGCGCGTGCCTTGTATCAGGGCTTTGTCGCTTTCGCCATCGCACGCGCGCGGCGTAGCGCGATCGGGCGTAGATTTGCATTGGCGGGAGCCAAATCCTAAATCAGGGGCTCCGTTGGCTTATTCAAGGCCTCCGCCGCATGCATTCCGCCGAATCCAGCCAAGCCGGCCTGTGGCACGGCACGACGATCTTGACCGTCCGCAAGGGCGACACGGTGGCCGTGGGCGGCGACGGGCAGGTCTCGATCGGCCAGACCATTGTCAAGGCCAACGCCAAAAAGGTGCGCCGCCTCGGCAAGGGCGACGTGATCGGCGGCTTTGCCGGCGCCACGGCGGATGCGTTTACCCTGTTCGAGCGGCTCGAAGCCAAGCTCGAGCAATATCCGGGGCAGCTCACGCGCGCCGCCGTCG
>JASHWN010000331.1 GCA_030044035.1 Xanthobacteraceae bacterium | reverse complement strand
AAGAACTTGATCGACCTGAAGGACCAGGACGGCAAGTTTTTGATCCGCGAACTGTCCGAAGCCGCCAAGAATGGCGGCGGCTGGGTCGACTACAAATGGCCGAACCCGATCAGCAAACTCATCGAGGCCAAATCCAGCTATGTCGAGCGGATGGGCGACTTCTTCGTCGGCGTGGGGGTGTACCGCTAAAATTTTTGCCGCTTTGCGGCTCTCAGGACACCGGCCCGCCTGAGCGCTGGCGCCGGAAAGGCGCATTTCCATCATGCTTCGGCGGCTTGCCAACCTGCCCATCATCATCAAGGCGTTCGCCGCGCCGATTCTGCTGTTGGCCTGCCTGCTTGTGCTCGGCGCCAGGAGCTATCTGTTCATCGCCGAAACCGCATCCGGGCTCGACGCCATGTCGCGGTCCAAGCTGCCGACGTTGAACGCCGTCGAGCGGCTCAGCGAAGCCTTGTCCGAAACGCAGCTTTCGCTGTTCCGCTACGTCTCCTGGATGAACAGCGGCGTCGATCGCGCCACCCTGAAAAAGTCCGAGGACGACCTGCAGGCGCGCAACGCCTACATCTCCTGGCGCATCGACACGCTGCTTGCACACGGCGAGCTTCCCGAGCATGAGAGCAAGCTGTTGGAGAAGGTGCGGGACGGTTGGCTCAAGTTCGGCAAGCTGTCCAAGGATGCCATGGAGATGGGCGCGGTGCAGCCGAGCATGGCCGTGATGATGCTCGGCGAAATCGACGATCTGCTCTCGGGCTTGCACAAGAACACCGACGAGATCGCGCAATCGATCCGCTTTTCGAGCCAAGACTTCGCCGTTGCCATGGTCGACTCGGCGCGGCAGAGCCGCGCGATCCTGCTCGCCGCGTTCTTGATCGTCATCCCCTTAAGCGTGCTCGTGAGCATCTTGGTCGCGCTGTCAATCGTCAGGCCGGTGCGCAACGTGACGAAAAAAATGCTGGCGATCGCGAAAGGCGATCTCGGCGTCACGATCGGCTACGCCGATCGCTCCGACGAGATCGGCCGCATGGTCAAGGCGATCGGCGTTTTCCGCGACAACGCCGCGCAAATTCGTGAGCTGGAGGAACGGCAGCGCGCCGAGCAGCAGCGTCATGCCGATTTGCGCAAGACCGAGATGAACGCCCTGGCGGCGGATTTCGAAGCTTCGGTGAAGCTGATCGCGTCGCGGCTGAATGAAACCGCCAAGAAAGTCACGGCAAGCTCGGCCGAGCTCGCCAAAAGCGCCGAGGCGACGCGCGATCAATCCGCCGACATGACGCAGGTGGTCGACGTGATGTCGCTCAGCGTGCAAACCGTGGACGGCGCGGCGCAGCAAATCGCGCAGGCAATCCCGGAAGTCGCCGGTCAGGTCGCGCAGGCGAGCGACTTCGTCAAGTTCACGGCGGCGGAGACCAAGCGCGTCGACAATGAAATGGCACAGCTCATCAAGGCGGTGCAGGACATCAATACGGCGGTGGGTCTGATCCAGGACATCGCCGGCAGCACCAATCTGTTGGCGCTCAACGCCACGATCGAAGCCGCCCGCGCCGGCGAAGCGGGCAGGGGATTTGGCGTCGTCGCGACCGAAGTGAAGGCGCTGTCCAATCAGACGGAGCGGGCGACCCGCGAAATCACCGCCCGCATCGAGGCGGTGAAATCGTCCTGCTCGACGGTGGCGACCAGCATCGCTTCCATCGTCAAGGCGATGCACAATGTCGAGCAGCTGTCGCAGGCCATCGCCGGCTGCGTCAACGACCAGGCCGCCGGCACCTCCGAAATCGCCGGCAGCGCGGCTTCGGCCAAGGGCTGCGTCGAAAAGGTCGCCGACATCCTCACACGGCTGCACGAGGCCGCCAATCAGACCGACGGCGCGTCCAAACTCGCCGAGTCCGAAATGCAGCGCCTGTTGCGCGACGCCGACATGGTCAATCAGAAGCTCGACACCTTCATCGCCAGCGTGCGCGCGGCGTAGGATTCCATGTTCACCGTCATCCTGAAGTGCGCGCCACAGGCGCGCCTCGAAGGATGCCGGCATCCAGATCGGCTATAGCCGATCTGGAAAATAAACATGCCGAAATCGGGCATGCCCGATTTCGGTGCACCTCGGCCGTCGCCCTTCGAGGCTCGCTTCGCTCGCACCTCAGGGTGACGGATAACAGTCGTAGGCCGCCATTACTGAATGAGCTTCGCGATGCGTTCGATGATTGGCCGAGGCGTTGCGTAAGCTTTGTCGATCAGCGCTTGCAGGTGCGCGCCGTCCTCGGCGCTGAGGTCGAACTTGCGCAGCTTGGCTTCGGCGATGAAGGCCGGGTCCTTCATGGTGGTATCGAAGGCGTCGCGCAGCATTTTCAGGCGGTCCGGCGGCAGGCCGGGCGGCGCGATGAACGGCCGGCCGATGCCCTGGCCGACGTAAAGAAACTCGATGGCCTGCTTATCTTCCGGGCGCTGCGCCAGATCGACGACGAACGGCACATCGTGCAATTCCGGATCGGGCTTGGCGCCGCCTTGGAACAGCACCTTGACCGTGCCCGACGGTATCCAGTCAGGCCGGCGCGATTTCACGCTGTCGAGACTTTCACAAATGCCCTGCACCTCGCCGCGTTCCATGGCGAGGAAAACATCGGCCGAGGAAGGGTAGCCGCCGACGAGCTTGAACTTCGTGCCGAGAATGGCGTTCAGCGCCAGCGGGTAGGAGTGCGTGCCGGTGCCGGGACCGTTATCGCCGACGATCAGCTGCCTTTGCAGGAGATCCTGCGCCGTTTGCACTGGCGCGGTGTGATAGGCGATGCAGATATTGGTCTCGGTCGCCGGCGTGCCGATCCAGGAGAATTTGGTGGCGTCGAACAGCGCGCCGGCTTGGCCGGTCAGCGGCCCAAGCGCGGCGTCGCGGGCGATGATGGCGAACGTGCTGCCGTCCTTTGGCGCCTGATTGTAGATGTAGCTCGCCGCGCGGTAGCTGCCGCCGCCGGGCATGTTTTGCGCTACCACTGCTGGATTGCCCGGAAGATGCTGGCCGATATGGCCGGCAACGAGCCGTCCCCAGATATCGTAACCGCCGCCCGGGCCGAAGCCGATGATCAGGTTGACGTTCTTGCCGGCAACCAGGCCGGCGGGCGCTTGCCCGAGCGCGGAACCGGCGGCAACGAGCAGGAAGGTCAGCGACGCCGCGAGCAGCGTCGCTATCGGCGGGACGCGCCTTGCGTCTAGGCCATGCACCTTCATCGTGATACTCCCCACGTCAGATTGACCGTCGCGCCCGCCGCTAAAAAATGCCGGGCCGCGAAGGACGTGGCAAGCTTCAGCGCTGCGGTGCCAAAGCGCGGCATCCGCCCCGAGTGGGCGATCGCTGGCGGAGTCGATACATGAATTTTCACCGCCGCGCCGGTCGTGAACTTCGCACAGCTGAAGGCGGACTGAGGCGGCCGCGAGGCCTATTAGCGGGCAAGTTGCGCGGCCGCCCGATCCATGGGAGAAAATCGAACGATGGGAGGGCAAGTGCGCGAACAATCCGCGCCGCGGCAGCAGTCAGCGCTCAACATAGCGTCCTGGCTGGTCGAGGCCTTCACGTCCCATCAAGCCGGCCGATTGGCCGAGGCCGAGCAGCTCTATAGACAAATTCTCGCGGCACAGCCCGACCATTCGGACAGCCTGCACCTCCTCAGCGTCATTTCGTATCAGCGCGGCGACTATGCGCAGGCCCTCGGTCAAATAAACCTCGCGCTCGATATAAATCCCGAGAATAGCCTGGCCTGGAACCAGCGCGGCCTTGCGCTGCAACGACTGAAACGGTTCGAGGAGGCGTTGGCCAGCTACGACCGCGCGCTGGCAGTATGGCCGGACCATGCCGAGGCGTTGTGCAATCGCGGCGCCGCGCTGCACGAGCTGATGCGGTTCGAGGAGGCGCTGGCAAGTTGCGACCGCGCGCTGGCGCTGCGGCCGCACTATGCGGAGGCGTTCTGCTATCGCGGCGCCGCCTTGCGCCGGCTGAAGCGGTTAGAGGAGGCGTTGGCGAGCTGCGACTGCGCGCTTGCCATTCAACCGGACTATGCCCTGGCGCTCGTCAATCGGGGCGACGCCTTGGCGGAGCTGAAGCGGTTCGACGAGGCTTTAGTCAGCTACGACCGCGCCCTTGCCATTCAGCCGGACCATGCCGAGACGCTCTGCAACCGGGGGGCCGCGCTGTGCGAGTTGAAACGGCCCGAAGAGGCGCTGGTGAGCCTCGACCGCGCCCTTGCACTAGGGCTGGAGTCTGCCGAGCTGCACTACAATCGCGGCAATGCGCTGCTTGCGCTCAAGCAATTTGACGAGGCGTTGCTGAGCTTCGAGCGCGCGATCGCGCGGCGGCCGGACTATATCTGGGCGCATTGCAATCGGGCTATTGCTCTGCACGAGCTGGCGCGCTTCGAAGAGGCTCTGGCCAGCCATGAGCGCACGGTCGCACTGGCGCCGGACAACGCCATCACCCATCACAATCGCGGCATCGCACTTTATAATTTGCGACGCTTCGATGAGGCGCTGGCGAGTTATCGGCGGGCGCTTGCCGTGGAGCCGGATTTGGCCGAGCCGCATTACGGCGAGGCTCTCTGCCGCCTGCTGACCGGCGACCTTCCTCTCGGCTGGGAAAAGTTCGAATGGCGATGGCAAATCGAACCATTGAAAGGCAACGAGCGCGGCTTCGTGCAGCCGCAATGGTCGGGAGCAGAGAACATCGCGGGCATGACCGTTCTTCTGCACGCCGCCGACGGTTTTGGCGACGCGATCCAGTTCTGCCGCTACGCGCCGCTTGTCGCGGCGCGCGGCGCGCGCGTGATCCTGGAAGTGCTCAAGCCGCAGCAGGAGCTGATGCGCAGCCTCGCCGGTGTGACGCAGGTCGTGGCGCGCGGCGAGCCGTTACCCGATTTCGATTTGCAGTGCAGCTTGCTCAGCCTGCCGCGGGCATTCGCGACCCGGCTCGCGACGATACCCGCCGAGACCCCTTATTTGCGGAGCGCCGCTGCGGCGGCCGACGGCTGGAACGCAAAGCTGGGACCGCGGAATCGCCCGCGCATCGGCATCGCCTGGTCGGGTAACCCGATACACGACAACGATCGCACCCGTTCGATCGGGCTGCGCCCGTTCTTGCCGCTTCTGGCCGGCATCGACGCCACCTTCGTCAGCTTGCATCGGGATGTGCGCGCTGCCGACGCTGCCCTGCTGGCCGAGCGCAGCGATATTGTTCATTTCGGTGAGGAGCTCAAGGATTACGCCGACACGGCGGCGCTGATATCGAATCTCGATCTCGTCCTCTCTGTCGATACCAGCGTCGCCCACCTCGCTGGTGCGCTGGCGAAACCGGTCTGGATATTGCTGCCGTTCATGCCCGATTGGCGCTGGCTGCTCGATCGCGACGACAGCCCGTGGTATCCGACGGCGCGGCTGTTTCGCCAGGATGGTACGCGGGCGTGGGATGGCGTCATCCGGCGTGTGCGGGCCGCATTGCACGACTATGTCCGCAGCCTGTGACGTTTCGGCGGCGCGATAGCGGGCGACGGCCGTCCCTTCATTAGTCGTTCTGCGGAACGTGCTTCGCCGGGTCGCCCCGCCGAAAACCCTTGTTAGGTGCGCCCTTGGGTTGGCGCCGAAGTCCCTCAGGCATGTCATCGCTCGTGATATCATTCTGGCGGTCGGAGACGCGACCGCTCGTGCCCCGGTCGTAGGCGCCGGACCGCACGTCGCGGGCCGCTGGGTGCTGCCGATCTTTGCCACGCAGTCCAGCCATGGCGCATTCCTTCCGATTGCGTTCGCCCGCTCGTAGGAAAACTTGGGCGGGAAGGAACGAGTTCCCGGTGCCCACCCGGATTTGGTGCGACGAACGGTGCGGCCTGTGACGTTCAGGCCACGCGATAGCGGGCGATCACGCTTTCATCGACGTCGATGCCCAATCCAGCTCCTTGCGGCACTTGCATGTGGCCGTCGCGCGCGGTCACCGCGTCGCCCAAGGGCGTTGCTTCAAGCTCGCAATAGAAGCGCTCGCACAGCGAGTCGGGAAGGCACGCGGCGATGACGTGCAGCGTCGCGATCAGTCCCGGGTCGAAATAGGGCGAGTGCGGCATCACGCGGACGCCGCGCGCTTTGGCGATATCGATCGCCTTGCCCATCGCGACGATGCCGCCGATCTTGGCGATGCTCGGCTGGAAAATATCGAGCGCGCCGGCCTCGATGGCGTGACGTGCCTCGGCGGCGTCGCCGATATGCTCATAGGGCACAGCAATCAGAATCGGCTCGACGCCTGTGATTTTCATGATTATTGTCCGAGCTGACAATGCGATCTCGTGCCGCGCGTGAGCTCCTTCGCCGCGACGCTAATACACCACCACGCTGCGGATGCTCTTGCCGTCGCGCATCAGGTCGAACGCCTTGTTGATCTCGGCAAGCGGCATGGTGTGGGTGATCATCGGATCGATCGCAATCTTGCCGGCCATGTACCAGTCGACGATCTTCGGCACGTCGGAGCGGCCGCGGGCGCCGCCGAACGCGGTGCCGCGCCAGACCCGCCCGGTAACGAGCTGAAACGGCCGGGTCGCGATCTCCTGGCCTGAGCCGGCGACGCCGATGATGATGCTCTGGCCCCAGCCGCGATGGCAGCTCTCCAGCGCCGCGCGCATCAGCTTGACGTTGCCGACGCATTCGAAGGTGTAATCGGCACCGCCGATCTGGTCGGCGCCGCTCTTGGTCATGTCGACCAGATGGGCGACCAGATCGCCGCCGACCTCGTTCGGATTGACGAAGTGCGTCATGCCGAAGCGCTCGCCCCAGGCTTTCTTGTCGGGATTGAGGTCGACGCCGATGATCATGTCGGCGCCGGCAAGCCGCAATCCCTGGATGACGTTGAGCCCGATGCCGCCCAGGCCGAACACGATCGCCTTGGCGCCGCGCTCGACCTTGGCGGTGTTGATCACCGCGCCGATGCCGGTGGTGACGCCGCAGCCGATGTAGCAGACCTTGTCGAACGGCGCGTCGTCGCGGATTTTCGCCACCGCGATCTCCGGCAGCACGGTGAAATTGGCGAAGGTCGAGCAGCCCATGTAGTGGTGCAGCTTGCGGCCGTCGATCGAGAACCGCGAGGTGCCGTCCGGCATCACGCCCTGGCCCTGGGTGGTGCGGATCGCCGTGCACAAATTGGTCTTGCGCGACAGGCAAGACGGGCATTGCCGGCATTCCGGGATGTAGAGCGGAATGACATGGTCGCCCTTCTTGACCGAGCTGACATCCGGCCCGACCTCGACCACGATGCCGGCGCCCTCGTGGCCCAAAATGGCGGGGAATAGCCCCTCCGGATCGGCGCCCGACAGCGTGAACTCGTCGGTATGGCAAATGCCGGTGGCCTTGATCTCGACCAAAACCTCGCCGGCGCGCGGGCCGTCGAGTGCAACATCGGTGACTTCGAGCGGCTTGCCGGCCGCGTAAGCCACGGCGGCGCGAACTTTGAGGGGCATCGCCAAACGACCGTCGGTAGCGCAAACACTTGACCGACGATGACACCGCGCGTTTGAAATGGCAAACCGGGGCTCGAATCGATGGCTGCCGCATTGGCGCACGATGCTGCGCGGTCGCGAGTTCCTCTTGATGGAGACGTCATGTATCAACCCGATCTTTTTCGCGTCGACGACGTAGCGCAGATGCACGCGCTGATGCGCGCGCGGCCGTTCGCGACGCTCATCTCGGCAGGCTCGCTCGGCCTTTACGCCAGCCATTTGCCGACCGTGCTCAAGGACGAGGGCCCCTACGGCACGATCGAATGCCATCTGGCCCGGCCCAATCCGCATTGCCAGGATCTTGCCGACGGCGAAGCGCTGATGATCTTTCAGGGTGTTGAGGGCTACATCACGCCGAACTGGTATCCGTCCAAGTTTGCCCACGGCAAGGTCGTGCCGACCTGGAATTATGCCGTGGTGCACGCCTATGGCCGGCCGGCCGTGATGCGCGATGCCGACTGGCTGCGGCGCCACGTCGGCGAATTGACGGCGCAGCAGGAGCGCGGCGCGGCCAAGCCGTGGGCGGTGTCCGACGCACCGGACCGTTACGTCGAGACCATGCTGCGCGGCATCATCGGCTTCCGCTTCGCCATCACCCGGCTCGAAGGCAAATGGAAAATGAGCCAGAACCGCGAAACGCAAGACCGCCACGGCGTCGTCGCCGGCCTGCGCACGCGCGGCGACGGCGACGATCTGGAAATGGCCGAGTACATTGCGCGGCAGTTCAAGCGGGAAGGCTGAACGCGCTTTTCAGCTCAGACCGTGTCGTCGCCAATCTGCCGCTGATTTCGAACTTCGCTACGCCGTCTGATGGCGCTTGAGGAAGGTGCGCACGCGGTTGACGGTGCGCGCCTTCAGCTCCGGCGGCTCCTTCCAGGGAAACACCGTGATCTCGGCATTCGGCGCCAGCGAGGCGATGTCGATCGCGACCTGAAGCGGATGCGCGACGATGTCGTCGGGCAGCACCAGCATCGGCGTCTGGCAGGATTTCGCGAACTCGCGCGACACGCTGTAAACGAAGTCGGGCTGCACGCGGTAAAGGTTGTGCAGATATTGCTCGATGGTCGCCATCGACACGTCAGGCCGGCGCTCGAGGAACTCCTTGGCCCAGACGTCCCTGCCGGACTCGTACATATAATTCGGCTTATCCGGCCGGTGTCCGACCGGCTGGCTCAGGATCGCCGCGACGACGCGCGCCGGCGCCCGCTCCATGAGCTTGAGCGCGAACGGGCCGCCGATGCAGTTGCCGAAGAAAAAGAACTGGCGGATGCCGAGATGGTCCATCACGCCGAGCTGGTCGTCGGCGAAGGCGTCCCACGGATTGTCGACCGGGACCGCGCCGCTGGACTCGCCGTTGTTGGCGTTGCGCTGATCCATGGTGATGACGCGGAAGTCGTTCTTGAACTCCTCGGCGATGTTGATAACCGCGGTCGGCCAGTTGCTCATGCGCGAGTTCAAGCCGCCGCCGGGCGTCGCCAAGAGCGGGAAGCCTGAGCCGATCTCGGCGTAGCGGATGCGGACATTGCCCTTGTCGTAGAATCCGACCTTGAGGCCCGCCGGCAAGCCCGGCGGGACCGCTGCCTGCGGCGCTTGCGCGAACACCTGCGGCGCGGTGGTTGCCGCGGCGGCAGCGCCGGCTGTCAGAACGCTGCGTCGGCTCGAATCGATCATCGGCTACCTCCCTCGTCGCTGTCGTGGCCCATGCGTGCGACCGATGGCGCCCGGCACTTCAACCGTTGCTGCGGTTCCTTGAATTTTGAGTGCCGTTTTGTTGTACCACAGATCGAGCCAGGCGTCGCACGCGGATTATCACACCACCGGCGAACGTCCGCCGTCGACATTGATCGCCGTACCAGTGATATAGCCGCCTTGCTCCGACACCAGGAAGCAAGCGAGATTAGCGAACTCCTCGGCCTCGCCGACGCGACCGATCGGGATCTCCTTTTCGTACGCCTTGTAATACTCCGCGATATTCACATTGGTCCGTTTCGCCCGCTGCACATGCTGGTCGGCCTGGATGAAGCCGACCAGCATGGCATTCACCAGCACGTTGTGCGGCGCCAACTCGTGCGACAGCGCCTTGGTCATCGCCATGCCTGCGGCGCGCGATATCGACGTCGGCATGCTGTTGGGTCGCGGCGCTTTGGCTCCGATGTTGAGCACGTTGACGATGCGGCCCCAGCGTCGCTCCTTCATCTGGGGCACGACCAGCCGGATCAAGCGCACCGCTGCGAACAGCTTCAGTTCGAGGTCGTCGTACAGGATCTCGTCGGTGAGCTTCTCGAACGGCATCGCCCGTGACGTACCCGCATTGTTGACGATGATGTCGACCTTATTGAACTGCCTCATCGCTTCGTCATAGGCGCGCTGGATGTCGCCCGCCTTGCTGACATCGGCCTGAACCCCGATGACGTTACTCTGGGCCGCCTTCCTGATAGCCGCGACGGCTTCCTTGAGCGGCTCCGCATTGCGCGCGACGATAGCGACATCGGCGCCCGAGGCCGCGAACCGCGTCGCCACCGCAAAGCCGATACCCTTGCTGCCACCAGTGACGATGGCAGCCCGCCCCGCAAGGCTAATTTTCATTGCATCCTCCCAAACGCGAGCATGGCGCGCACAGCTTTGCGGCGGCCCTAGCTTGCCTTACGGCGACGCTGCCGATCAATCCCTAGCGCGACGACGACGAGGCCGAGGAGGACGAGCACCGCACCAACGACGAGAGGTAGCGTCAAGGATTCGCCGAGCCACAGACTCGAAACGATGACACCCAACACGGGCACGCCGAGAAAGCCCAGTGAGCTCACCAGCGTCGGCAAGGCGCGCGAGACGGAGGTCGCCGCCCAGATCGCGACGGGACCGCCAAGCAGACCGACGTAAATCAGCGTCAACACCACAGGCGGCACCACAGGGAGCCGCCCCGCCGGCTCGGCGAAGGCGGCGAGGGAGACGAGCACCACGGACGCGACCACCATCTGCCAGGGCAGCACTTGAAGAGGTGAGAGGCCGTCCCAGGCATGGCGCCGCGCATGAAAGATCGCGACCGCCCAGCTGAGCGCCGCCAGCAGCAGGAATACGTGGCCGGTCAGCACGCCTTGCCGCGACCAATCGAGTGCGAGCGGATTCAACAATACGGCGACGCCGCTCAGTCCGGCGAGAAGGCCGAGGCCGCGCCACAGGTCGAAGCGGCTACCGCCGGCCAGCGCCTCAAGCGGCACCAGCCACAGAGTCGTCGTATAGGCGAGCACGGCCGAACGGCCTGCCGGGATGTAGCGCAGCGCGAGGTTGCCTAGTGCAAAGAAGAGCGCGAGCTGCAGGACGCCGTTCGAAAGAATGATCGGCCAGTCGCGGCGCGTCGGCCAGCGCAGAAGCCCTAGAGCGCCAACAAACGCGAGGGCGCCGAGGGCACCGCAACAGGCGCGTGCCGCCGCGAACCAGATCGGTGTCGCCCCCGCTTGAATCCCATTCTTCAGCAGCGGCCAAGACGTTCCCAAGATGAGAACGACGAGCGCGAGCTGCGTGAATGCGTGCCACAGAGGCGCCCGCGCGCCCGGCGGCGCAGAAGCGCTTACGTCGTCGGCCATGAGCAGTCTTTTGCGTTGTGGCTTGGGCAATTGGTCGCCTCTGAATGTCGATCTCGACGCAGAAGTGCTATTCGCGCGTTCTCGGATAGTGCCAAGAGCTACACAGCGGCTTGAATCCGATCTTGGCATAGCAGCGATTTGAAGCTGGATTACGCAGATCGGTGTACAGGCAGGCCGCGCCTTTGCCTTCGGCAAAGATGCGCTCGACCACAGCTGCGGTGACGGAACCGGCATAGCCGCGTCCGCGCAGTGCTGGCGGCGTATAGACGCCGGCGATCGCGGCGGCATGGCGCGTCCGGCGCACGATCCCCGCTGTCGAGACCGGCTCGCCGCCAACGATCCAGAACAAGTGGCGGCCTTCGGTTGCGATTTGCGCCAGCCGTTGGCGACTCGGCAGCGGACCGTGCGGGACCGCCTCGTGCAGGAAGGCGATGGTCCAATCGGCAAACAGTTCCACGTCCGCTGGCCCGATCGCCCGTGCGTATCCCGGCGCCCCTGGATAGTTCGGCTTGTCTCGCAGTGCGTGAATTTGCTGCGGGATGGGTTCGAGGAACGTCAGGCCGAGCTCGATGGCGCGTTCGGCAAACCAAAGCGCCGTCAGGTCGGGACCGACGACACCGGGATAATCGAGAACACTCGTCGCGTCCGCCAGTGCGCGGCATTGCGCCGACGTCAGCTCGCCTAGCACGATCGGATAACCGGGCGTCTGCACCGCACATGCGCCAGGGGCGCCGAGCGTCCACCGGAGCAGGTCGGCAGGAGGGTCGAGTGCAAGTCGGCCGAGATTGGCGAGGATGACGTTGTGCTTCACCTCCTCCCGCTCGAGCGCCGGCCGGTGATGTTCAAGGAAATCGAGCGTCTCCGGCGCAGGCCCGCCGGCCGGGCTTGCGCGCGCTCCTGCTGGAGGTTGGTCGATTGGCTCTGAGTTTGCCTCTTGGGTCGGCATGGGTCGCTCCTTTTCCTGAATGCGGAGAACGGACCAGGCCAAACAAAAAAGCCCCGTCCGTTACCGGCGGGGCCCGTCAAAGACTTCGTCACCAAACTCAGCGCACGACGTCCTCCACGGCCCAGCCGAACCGGGTCATGGTCATGTCGCGGACGATGCACACCGAGCTATTCATAAGTGAGGCGTTACCACAACGCCTGCGCGCGATCAAGTTCGAGTTCGGGGTCACATGTCTCCCGGTTCCTGCATGGCGCCGCCAAAGCTTCGCGTCAATGACGGCTTCGGGTCATTAGCGGGCATTTTGGAGTGTGCGGCCAATGTCCGCTTCACCCCCAAAAGCAGCCATCAGGCGGTCATTACGGAGCGTCCGCAAAGTGCCGTTAACGACCGAGTGCATAGCGACCCTCGTGCCGAGGACGAGCCATCAATCATAAGGCTCTATCTCGGTTATGTTCGTCGCATCGATCACCCGCAGCAAGCGTCTAAAGACGTCATCGACCTCGAACCGAGTCGCCATGCTCTCGGCATGGATTTCAAGCAAGGCCGAGAAGCCCTTGTTGCGAACTCCGACGAATAACATCTGAGGGTATTCATGGACTCGTACCCGGACGTGCTCCTTTGGCCGGCAGTTGAGATAGTCCCCATAGGTAGCGCTTTCACCCAGCACCCATCGCCACGGGCCGGTCGAATTGAAGGCAGCAAGCATTGCCTCGATCGTTTGGCCGCAGCTGAAGTCGTAGGCCCAGTACGCTTTGGGCATATCAGCCTCTTCTCAAAGCTCTGACGAAAAGCCGCGTCTAAGCAACTGCGAGAAACCAAGTTTGGCCAAGAAATATGGCCACGACATTTTCCCTGTTGAAATTGGCGGTGGCCGTTGCAGCACGGCAAATTGCGCGCTGCGCATGTCGAGTTGGGTCATTGAGCGACTTTTGGGATGTTCGGCCAATGTCCGCTTTCCCCCTTAAAAGCAGAAATCAGGCGGTCATTGCGGAATGTCGCTATTCCGGCGGTGGCCGCAGCCGATGCATCAAGTTGGCGATTGCGCGGCCGAAATCCACGTCCTGGAGCCCGGCCTGCCAGGAGCGCATTCTGTCGAGGAAGGATCCGGAGCGCATATACTGCAGGCCGGCCGCCCATCGGTCTTCGGCGAAAACCTTTCTTTCGAGATCGGCCTCTTCTTGTTTCATCAGCCCCAGGATTCTTTTGTCCTCATCAGCACCCAGCCAAAAGCCGTGCCCATCCTCGCAGAAATCCATCTCGAGGTCGTAGAGCCGGTACTTGAATCGTTTCATCGGCTTGCTGCATTGGGGACA
>JASHWN010000330.1 GCA_030044035.1 Xanthobacteraceae bacterium | reverse complement strand
CCTGGTCGAGGAAATCTGCATGCTCGATCATTTGAGCTACGGCCGGCTCGACGTCGGCGTCGGCCGCGGCGTGTCGCCCTACGAGCTCAGATATCACAAGGTCGAGCACGACGATTCGCGCGACATTTTCATGGACGCGTATGCCTGCATCAGCGCCGGCCTGACCACCGACTCGCTGACCTACAAGGGCAAGCATTTCGTCTACGAGAACGTGCCGATCGCATTGCGGCCGCTGCAGCAGCCGCATCCGCCGTTCTGGTACGCCTCATCGAACGAGATCGGCTCGACCTGGGGCGGCGAGCGCGGCCTGCATTATGTCACGCTCGGGCCGACGCCGTTCGCCAAAGCCAACATCGCGGCGTTCAAGGCGGCGTATGCCGGACGCGGCAGCCCGGCGCAGCCGAAGGCCGAATTCCCCGGCGGCATCGTGGTCGGCGTGCAGCGCCACATCTTCGTCGCCGACACCGACGCCGAGGCGCACCGCTTCGCGAAACCCGCCATGGACCGCCACCTTGCCCATATCAATTGGCTGCGCGACAAGCACGGCGTCTCCGGCGCGTCGTCGTTGACGTCGCGGCTGAACACGCCGCGCGGCGCGAATTACGAAGAGTGTATCGCCGACGGCACCGTCATCTCCGGCTCGCCGGCCACCGTGCGCGCCGAGATCGAGCGGCAGGTCGCCGAACTCGGCGTCAATTACCTGCTCACTTATCTGTTCCTCGGCACCATGTCGCTTTACGACGCGCTGCGCTCGCTCGACCTGTTTAGCAGCGAGGTCATGCCGCATCTGGCGAAGCTGTGAGCAAGTAGTCCGGCTCTCGCTTTGCGCAATCCGGGGTGGTTGCTATCGCGCTACCTGCTTAAGCCGCTCGTTTTTTCCATCGCATGCTCAGTCCTTCGCAAGCGAGCGCTACTATGCGAGGGATCGGCCTGGAGCCGGTGCGATAGTGCGCGATCATGCGCCGCGAAAGCCCGAGCGCATCCGCCGCCGCATTGAGCGAAAGCCCGTGGTCGGTCATCCAGACGCTGAAGCGTTCTGGTCCCCATTCGCCGGCCTGTTCCCGGGCGAGTTCGTAGAGCTGGTCAGCATTCATATCGATATCACCGGGCCAGTTCACCGCATGGCCCCAGGGATCGGCCTTGGCTTTGGCAAAAAGCGCTGCGTTCTTCAACGGCGCGTAGAGCTTAAAACGCTTGACCAAGCGCGAGACATCCACCGTGAGCGTCTCGCCGGTGCTCCATACGATCGCCAATGTCGCCGGGGTCTTGGCCTTCACAGCCCGGATCAGCGGCGGCTTGCTCATCGCACGATCTCCTGCCATTTCGCCAACAGCCACTTTCGGTTCGCCGCGATCCACGCCAGCGGCTTTGTCAGTTTGCCGGAGGGGCGCACCGTGCCAGTTACCAAAAGCGTTTCGATCTCCACTTTGCAGCGATCGCCGTCGCGGAATTCCACATGAACGTGCGGCGGTCGGTGATCGCGCGGATAGATTACGATGCGGCAGCCTGGAAACCGCTTGAGCTTCGGCACGCTTTATTATAGTGAAACCATTTCACTAAGTAAAGAGACAGATGTCGGAAGCGGCGCTACTTCGCGGGTTCATCGGCTCCCTGCTTGGCGTCGGCCCGCAGCGCGTCCGGTTGCGGCATGGCGATGATGTTGTAGCCGGAATCGACGAAGTGGATTTCGCCGGTCACCCCGGTCGACAGGTCGGAGAGCAGATAAACCGCGGCGCCGCCGAGCTCGTCCAAGGTGACGCCGCGCTGCAGCGGCGAATGGCGCTGCTGGAACGCGAACATCATGCGCGCGTCGCCGATGCCGGCGCCGGCCAGCGTGCGGATCGGTCCCGATGAGATGGCGTTGACGCGGATGCGGTCCTTGCCGAAATCGACCGCGAGATAGCGCACCGAGGCTTCGAGCGCCGCCTTGGCGACGCCCATCGCGTTATAGTTCGGCATCGCGCGCAGGCCGCCGTTATAGGTCAGCGTCACCATGGCGCCGCCATTCGTCATCATGGCGGCGGCGCGCTTGGCGACCTCGGTGAACGAGAAGCAGGAGATCACCATGGTGCGCACGAAATTCTCGCGGGTGGTATCGGCATAGCGGCCGGCGAGCTGCGTCTTGTCGGAAAATGCGATGGCATGGACCAAAAAGTCGAGCGTGCCCCAGGCGTGGGACAGTTCGGCGAATACTGCATCCACCGAGGCGATGTCCTCGACGTCGCACGGCAGCACGAGATCGGCGCCGACCGAGGCGGCGAGCGGCTTGACCCGCTTGCCGAGCGCGTCGCCCTGATAGGTAAAGGCGAGCTGCGCGCCGTGTGCGGCCAGCGTTCGCGCAATGCCCCAGGCGATCGAATGATCGTTGGCGACCCCCATGATCAGCCCGCGCTTGCCGTGCATCAGCCCCTGCATCCGCTCACCCTAGTTACTCACCCAGTTGGTCATTCCGGGCCCCCTCCCTTCCCTCCCCCGCAAGCGGGGGAGGGTTAGGGTGGGGGCGAACCCGGAATCCACAATCCCAGTCTCGCGAATTATGCCCTGACACCGCGATTATGGATTCCGGCTCTCGCTTCGCTCGGCCGGAATGACGGAGAAACACACTACGCATCCACGTGCTTGAACACGACGGAGGCGTTGGTGCCGCCGAAGCCGAACGAGTTCGACAGTACGCAGCCGAGCTTCACGTTGTCCTGCCGCGCGCGCACGATCGGCATGTCGGCGAAGGCGGGATCGAGATTGTCGATGTTGGCGCTCTCGCAGATGAAGCCGGAGTTCATCATCAACAGCGAATAGATCGCTTCCTGGGCGCCGGCGGCGCCGAGCGAATGGCCGGTGAGCGATTTGGTGGCCGAGATTGGCGGGCACTTGGTGCCGAACACCTCGCGGATCGCCTCGATCTCCTTGAGGTCGCCGATCGGCGTCGAAGTGGCATGCGGGTTGATGTAGTCGACCGGCGGCTTGACGTCGGCGAGCGCCATGCGCATGCAGCGCACCGCGCCTTCGCCTGACGGCGCCACCATGTCGGCGCCGTCCGAGGTGGCGCCGTAGCCGGC
>JASHWN010000329.1 GCA_030044035.1 Xanthobacteraceae bacterium | reverse complement strand
TCGCTCAGCATGATCGCGAGCCAATCCTGCACACTTGCCGCATCCGTAATGTCGCCCGCCTCGACCGCCCATTCGATGCCGCTCGAATAGGAAAATGCGCCGACCGGATAGGCCGGCGACAGCCACGTCATGAGGCGAAGCAGCGCGGCTTCGTCCAGCCTGTCAGTTCTAGTGATGCGCGTCGCCATGGTGGTGGGTGCCGTCATAGGCGCCGCCTTCGGGCTCGAACGGCGCTTCGAGCGCGACGACGCACGCGCCGAGCTGTGCGGCCAGCTCGGCAAGAACGTGATCGCGGCGGATGCGCAAGGCGTCGTCCAGCACCCGGACCGGCACATGGCGGTTGCCGAAATGCCAGGCGACGCGAGCGAGATGGTGCGGATCGGCGCAGCGGATTTCGAGCAGCGCTTCGGGCGCGGCAACGACTTCGACAAGACGGCCGTCTTCCAGCACCAGCGCGTCGCCGCCATGGAGCCGCGTCGCCGCCGGCAGGTCGAGAACGAAAGCCAAGCCATTCGCGCCGGTCAGCGTCACGCGGCGGCAATGCCGGTCGCCGTGATCGAGCACGACGCGATCGGCGGCGGCGCCGGTCCACGCCGCAGCGGGCTTCATCGCGGTCGCGCGCAGCATCGCAGCGGCCTCGCTCAGAACAAAAAGTAACGCTGCGCCATAGGCAGCACCTCGGCCGGCGCACAGGTCAACAATTCGCCGTCGGCGCGGACTTCGTAGGTTTCCGGATCGACCTCGATGTTCGGTGTGGCATCGTTGTGGATCATGCTCTTCTTGGAAATTTTTCCGCGCGTATTCTGCACCGGGACCAGCCGTTTTTGAACGCCGAGCTTTTTGCCAAGGCCGGCCTGCACGGCGGCTTTCGAGGCGAACACCACCGACGAGGCGGTGCGCGCGCGGCCGAAGGCGCCGAACATCGGCCGATAATGCACCGGCTGCGGCGTCGGGATCGAGGCATTGGGATCGCCCATCGGCGCCGCCACGATCGAGCCGCCCTTGATCACGCAATCCGGCTTGACGCCGAAGAACGCCGGCGACCACAGCACCAGGTCGGCGAGCTTGCCCTGCTCCACGGAGCCGATGAGTTTTGCCACGCCGTGCGCGATGGCCGGATTGATCGTGTACTTGGCGACGTAGCGCTTGACCCGCGCATTGTCGTTGTCGCCCTTTTCGGCCGCCAGCCGGCCGCGCTGCTTCTTCATCTTGTCGGCGGTCTGCCAGGTGCGGATGATGACTTCGCCGACCCGACCCATGGCCTGCGAGTCCGACGACATCATCGAGAGCGCGCCGAGATCGTGCAAAATGTCTTCGGCGGCGATCGTCTCCTTGCGGATGCGGCTTTCGGCAAAGGCGAGGTCTTCGGCAATGGCCGGATCGAGATGGTGGCACACCATCAGCATGTCGAGATGCTCGTCGATGGTGTTGCGCGTGTAGGGCCGCGTCGGATTGGTCGACGACGGCAACACGTTTTTCAGTCCCGCCACCTTGATGATATCGGGCGCGTGGCCGCCGCCGGCGCCTTCGGTGTGGAAGGCGTGGATGGTGCGGTCCTTGAAAGCCTTGATCGTGTCCTCGACGAAGCCCGACTCGTTGAGCGTGTCGGTGTGAATCATCACCTGCACGTCGTAGTCGTCGGCGACCGACAGGCAGCAATCGATCGCGGCCGGCGTGGTGCCCCAATCCTCGTGCAGCTTGAGCGCGCAGGCGCCGGCCTTGATCATCTCTTCGAGGGCGGCCGGGCGCGACGCGTTGCCCTTGCCGGCAAAGCCGAGATTGACCGGAAGCTCGTCGGCGGCCTGGATCATGCGGCCGATATGAAACGGCCCCGGCGTGCAGGTGGTGGCGAAGGTGCCGTGCGCCGGCCCGGTGCCGCCGCCCAGCATCGAGGTGACGCCCGACATCAGCGCCTCGTCGACCTGCTGCGGGCAGATGAAGTGAATATGCGTATCGAAGCCGCCGGCGGTGAGGATTTTGCCCTCGCCGGCGATCACCTCGGTGCCGGGGCCGATGACGATATCGACGCCGGGTTGGATGTCGGGATTGCCGGCTTTGCCGATCGCGGCGACGAGACCGTCCTTGATGGCGACGTCGGCTTTGACGATGCCCCAATGATCGAGGATGACGGCGTTGGTGATGACGGTATCGGCGGCGCCCTGCCGGTTGGTGACCTGGCTCTGCCCCATGCCGTCGCGGATCACCTTGCCGCCGCCGAATTTCACCTCTTCGCCATAGACCGTGAAGTCGCGCTCCACTTCGATGATGAGGTCGGTATCGGCAAGGCGCAGCCGGTCGCCCGTAGTGGGGCCGAACATGTCGGCATAGACGGCGCGGCTGATCTTGGCCGGCATGGCTTTTTCCTCAGAGCTTGCCCATCACGGTTTTACGGAAGCCGTAGACCGCACGCTTGCCGGCGACCGGCACCAGCGTGACCTCGCGCGTCTGTCCGGGCTCGAAGCGCACCGCCGTGCCGGCGGCGATATCGAGCCGCATGCCGCGCGCCTTCTTGCGATCGAATTGCAGCGCCGGGTTGGTCTCGAAGAAATGATAATGCGAGCCGACCTGGATCGGCCGGTCGCCGGTATTGGCAACGGTGAGCGTCACGGCCTTGCGGCCTTTGTTGAGCTCGATCGTGCCGTCGCGGATGAACATTTCGCCCGGGACCATCGCGCCCTCCCCCTCATCGGATCGGCCGGTGCACGGTGACGAGCTTGGTGCCGTCCGGAAACGTCGCCTCGACCTGAATGTCGTGGATCATCTCGGCGATGCCGTCCATCACCTGCTCGCGGGTGAGCACGTGGGCGCCCTGCTCCATCAGTTCGGCCACGCTCTTTCCGTCGCGAGCGCCCTCCAGAATGAAATCGGAAATCAGCGCCACCGCTTCGGGATGATTGAGCTTGACGCCGCGATCGAGGCGGCGACGTGCCACCATGGCCGCCATGGCGATCAACAGCTTGTCCTTCTCGCGCGGCGTCAGCTGCATGGCGTCAGTTCAGCCACAGCCGCGGCGGCGCAACGCCGAGCGCGGTAATGACGCGCAGCAGGTCGTGACGGAGCACCGCGTCGGTCGGCGCTACCAGCCTGACGACCATGAGTCCATTCCAGGCCGACACGCCGACTTCGCCGGCGCAGGCCGGCGCCGCGACGCGGACTGCCGCCACCGTTTGGTCATCGCCCGGAATCTTCAGCACCGTGGCGATTGCTACGCCCGCGCCCGCGACCGCGGGTCGCTCCAACAATCTCGCGATTTCGCCATCGAGGCGGATCGCATCGGCGAAAACCAGCGCGCCATCGACGCGCACGCGCCAGCGATCGAGCAAAAAACCCGACGTCACGCGCTCGCCCATGGCGGAGCGGCCGAACACGATCGCCTCGGCCATCAGGAAATTGGCGTCGCGGGCCAGCGCCACGTCGATGGTGCGCCGCAAGCGCATGCGATCAAATAATATCGTCTCCCGCGGCAGCCAGGCGATCGCAGCGCCGGTGCCGGCTTCGAGCTTCACGGCGATCTGCGTTGCGGGGCCGAGCGAGCGGTAAATCTTCTCCGCGGCGGCACTGGTCACCGTCAACTGCGCACTCGCGGCCGCTGTCATTTCAATTTCGGCGCGGTCGCCGCCGGCGAGCCCGCCGGCGGTGTTGACAATGACCGCATCGAGCGCGTCGCGCCGCGCGCCGTTGGGGAAGCGCACGCGCAGCATGCCGGCTTCGTGCACGCGACCGGGCCGGCTTACTCCCGCCACATGACGCACCGACAGCGCGATCCGACCCGCCGCGCGATTGGCGGCAAACACTTCATCGACTGCCGCGTTGGTCGTCGTCATCGAATGAGTATCGGCAAACACTGGTCAAATTGCCATGGCGCGGCGCAAGGCCGCTTCGTCGAGATCGTCGCGGCCCGCGGAGTAAACGACGGCGCCGCGATCCATCACCGCGAAATGATCGCCGAGTTCGCGGGCAAAGTCGAGGTATTGCTCCACCAGCACGATGGCGATCTTGCCGAGCGAGCGCAGGTAGGCGATGGCGCGGCCGATATCCTTGATGATCGATGGCTGGATGCCTTCGGTCGGCTCGTCGAGCAAGAGAAGCCGCGGCCGCATCACCAGCGCGCGGCCGATCGCCAATTGCTGCTGCTGGCCGCCGGACAGGTCGCCGCCGCGCCGATGCAGCATGCCTTGCAGCACCGGGAACAGCGAAAACACATCGTCCGGAATGCTGCGCTCGTGATGCGGCAGCGGCGCAAATCCGGTCTTGAGATTTTCCTCCACCGTCAGCAGCGGAAATATCTCGCGGCCCTGCGGCACGTAGGCGATGCCGCGGCGGGCGCGCTCCGGCGGCCGTAGCGCGGTGATGTCGCTGTCTTCCCAGCGGATCGTGCCGCGGCTCACCGGATGCTGGCCGGCGAGCGCGGCAAGCAAGCTCGTCTTGCCGACGCCGTTGCGGCCGAGCACGCAGGTGACCTTGCCGGGCTCGGCGCGCAGCGACACGCTGCGCAGCGCCCGTGCGGCGCCGTAGTGCAGATCGATGGAATCGGCTTGCAGCATGTTTCAACGGCCCAGATAGACTTCCACCACGCGCTCGTTTGCGGAGACCTGGTCGATCGAACCTTCGGCCAGCACTGCGCCTTCGTGCAGGCAGGTCACCTTGACGTTGAGATCGCGCACGAAGCTCATGTCGTGCTCGACCACGACGACGGTGTGCTCGCGCTGAATTTCCTTCAAAAGCTCGGCGGTCTGCCGCGTCTCGGCGTCGGTCATGCCGGCGGCGGGCTCGTCGATCAGCAACAGTTTCGGGTCCTGCGCCAACAGCATGCCGATTTCGAGCCACTGCTTCTGACCGTGCGACAAGCTGCCGGCGAGGCGGTCGCGGACCGGCGAAAGCCGCACCAGCTGCAGGATTTCATCGATGCGGCGACGCTCGTCGGCGGTTTGCCGGTGCCAGAGCGCTGCGCGCGCCCGCCGGTCGCATTTCAAGGCGAGATCGAGATTGTCGAACACGGTGTGGCTGTCGAATACGGTCGGTTTCTGGAATTTGCGGCCGATGCCGAGCTCGGCGATTTCGGTCTCGTCGAGCCGCGTCAGATCGTGGGCATTGTCGAACATTACGTCGCCGCTCTCGGGACGGGTCTTGCCGGTGACGACGTCCATCATGGTCGTCTTGCCGGCGCCGTTCGGCCCGATGATGGCGCGCATTTCGCCGGGCTCGATCAAGAGCGACAGATTGTTGAGCGCACGAAAGCCGTCGAACGAGACGGTGACGCCGTCGAGATAAAGCAGCGTGCCGGTCGCAGGCTTCATGGCGCGAGCCTCATTCCGCCGCCGCCGGCAGTTTTTCGACGACGCCGTCTTCGGCCGCGGCGGAAGCTTTGTCGAGCTTCGCCGCGGTCCAATGGTGCAGCGTGCCGACGATGCCGCGCGGCAAGAACAGCGTGACGCCGATGAACAGGCCGCCGAGCATGAACAGCCAATACGGCGCCAGCATCCCGGAGGTGAAATAGGTCTTGGCGTAGTTGACCAGAACCGCGCCGAGCGCGGCGCCGGCGAGCGTGCCGCGGCCGCCGACCGCCACCCAGATGACGGCTTCGATGGAATTGCCGGGCGCGAACTCGCTCGGATTGATGATGCCGACCTGCGGCACGTAGAGCGCGCCGGCGATGCCGGCCATGCAGGCCGACAGCGTGAAGACGAACAGCTTGTAGGATTCGACCCGGTAGCCGAGAAAGCGGGTGCGCGCCTCGGCGTCGCGAATGGCGATCAGCACCTTGCCGAGTTTCGAGCCGACGATCGCGCGGCAGATCAGAAAGCCGAGCATCAGGGCGAGACAGGAAACGACAAACAGCGCATCGCGCGTCGCCTCAGAGCGCACATCGAAGCCGAGAATGTCCTTGAAATCGGTCAACCCGTTGTTGCCGCCGAAGCCGAAATTGTTGCGGAAGAAGCCGAGCATCAGCGCGTAAGTAAGCGCCTGCGTGATGATCGAAAGATAGACGCCGCTGACGCGGCTGCGAAACGCAAACCAGCCGAACACGAAAGCCAGCACGCCGGGCACGGCAACGACCATCAGCGCCGCATAGGGGAAATGCTGAAAGCCGTACCAATAAACCGGCAGCTCCTTCCAGTTCAGGAACACCATGAAGTCCGGCAGGATCGGATTGGCATAGACGCCGCGGGTGCCGATCTGGCGCATCAGATACATGCCCATGGCGTAGCCGCCGAGCGCGAAGAACGCGCCGTGGCCGAGCGACAGGATGCCGCAATAGCCCCAGATCAGATCGATCGACAGCGCCAGAATGGCGTAGCAGGCGTATTTGCCGAGCAGCGTCACCAGATAAGTCGAGACGTGGATGAACCAGGAATTCGGCACCGCAAAATTGAGCAGCGGCACGACAATCGCGATGGCGCCGACCGCGACCAGAAAGATCGCCGCGCCGCGATCGAGCGATCGGATCAGGATGTGCGACGACGCCTGCATCACGCTTCGACCGCCCGGCCGCGCAGCGCGAACAGGCCGCGCGGCCGCTTCTGGATGAACAGGATGATGAGCACCAGAATCGCGATCTTGCCGAGCACGGCACCCGCATAAGGCTCGAGAAATTTGTTGGCGATGCCGAGCAGGAACGAGCCGACGAAAGTCCCCCACAGGTTGCCGACGCCGCCGAACACCACGACCATGAAGCTGTCGATGATATAGCCCTGGCCGAGATTGGGGCTGACATTGTCGATTTGCGACAGCGCCACGCCGGCCATGCCGGCAATGCCGGAGCCTAGTCCGAAGGTCAGCGCGTCGATGCGGCTGGTGCGGATGCCCATCGACGCCGCCATGGCGCGGTTCTGGGTCACCGCGCGCATCTCGAGCCCGAACCGCGACCAGCGCAACAGCGCGATCAGCGCCACGAACACCGCAAGCGCGAAGCAGACGATCCACAGCCGGTTATAGGTGATGACCATGCCGCCGAGATCGAACGCGCCGCTCATGAAGGAGGGATTGCCGACCTCCTTGTTGGTCGGACCGAAGCCGGTGCGCACCGCCTGCTGCAGGATCAGCGACAAGCCCCAGGTCGCGAGCAGGGTCTCCAGCGGCCGGCCGTACAGAAAACGAATGATGGTGCGCTCGATCACGATGCCGACGGCGCCGGCAAACAGGAACGCCAGCGGGATGGCGACGGCAAGCGAGTAATCGAACAGCGCCGGGTCGTATTGGCGTATCGCCTCCTGCACGACGAAGGTGACGTAGGCGCCGAGCATGACCATCTCGCCGTGCGCCATGTTGATCACGCCCATCACGCCGAAGGTGATGGCGAGCCCGATCGCGGCAAGGAGCAGCACCGAGCCGAGCGAAATGCCGTACCAGGCGTTTTGCACCGCTTGCCATACGCTGAGCCTGGTCTGGATGCCGCTGATGGTGGCGCTGGCGGCATGCGCCACGGCCGGCGATTCGCGGCTCGGAATGTCGGCGAGCAGCGCCAGCGCGTCCTGATCGCCGCGGCCGGCGACGACCTTGATGGCGGCGAGCTTATCGGCGTCGCTGCTGCCCGGCGTCGTGAGCACGATTGCGGCATGCGCCTGTTCGAGCGCGGTCCTGATCCGGCCGTCGGTTTCCTTGGCGAGCGCAGCTTCAACGCCGGGCAGCGCGCTCGCCTCGCGCGATTTGAAAACCGCCTGCGCGGCGTCGTAGCGCTTTTGCGGATCGCTCGACAACAACGTGAGCTGACCCAGCGCGGCCGCAATGGTGCCGC
>JASHWN010000328.1 GCA_030044035.1 Xanthobacteraceae bacterium | reverse complement strand
AGGTGGTGATCGACGAGGAGCGCGATCGCATCGAGGTCGTCGTGCCCGATCAGCAGCTTTCGCTCGCCATCGGCCGGCGCGGCCAGAACGTGCGGCTCGCGTCGCAGCTCACCGGCAAGGACATCGACATCCTCACCGAGCAGGAGGAATCGGAGCGGCGCCAGAAGGAGTTCGAGACCCGCACCCGCACCTTCATCGATGCGCTCAATGTCGACGAGGTGATCGGGCAGCTGCTCGCGTCCGAAGGCTTCAATTCGGTCGAAGATCTGGCGCTGGTCGATCGCAAAGAAATCGCCAGCATCGAAGGCTTCGACGAGGACACCGCGCATGAGCTGCAGAGCCGCGCGCGCGACTATTTGGCCAAGATCGAGGCCGAGCAGGATGCCAAGCGGATAGAGCTCGGCGTCGAAGACGCGGTCAAGGAGGTGCCCGGCGTCACCACCGCGATGCTGGTCCGCTTCGGCGAGAACGACATCAAGACGGTCGAGGATCTTGCCGGCTGCGCCACCGACGATCTGGTCGGCTGGACCGAGCGCAAGGACGGCGAGGCGGTGCGCCAAGCCGGCATTTTGGATGGCTTCGAGCTGACGCGCGATGACGCCGAAGCGATGATCGTGCAAGCCCGCCTGAAGGCCGGTTGGATCACCGAAGCCGATTTGGCGCCGCCTCCAGCCGAGGAAGCCGCGGCCGAGGCAGCCGCCCCGGCGCAGGCCTGAAGTGTTGGAGCGGGGACATGTTCGCCGCGGCTCGACCCATAGAGGCTGGTGTCGCCCAAGACGACGCAAAAGACGGCGCCGAACTTGACGGCGGGCCGTACGCCCGCGGGCGTGAGCGGCTGTGCATTGTCAGCCGCGCCGCTCGGCCAGTGGCCGAGTTGATCCGCTTCGTGATCGGGCCGGACGGCGAAGTCGTTCCCGACGTCAAGGGCAAATTGCCGGGCCGCGGCGTCTGGGTCACCGCTTCACGCGAGACGATCGAAGCGGCCGTCAAGCGCCATGCCTTTGCCCGCGGTTTCAAGCGCGATGTGCGGGTACCGGCCGACCTTGCGCTTGCAACCGAGCGGCTGTTGGAGCGCGGCGCGCTGGACGCGCTCGCCATGGCCGGCAAGGCTGGCTTGGTTGCGGCGGGCTTCGCCAAAGCCGCCGCGGCGCTGGAACGAGACGATGTGGTCGCGCTCGTGCATGCAGCGGAGGGTTCGGCTGACGGCGCCCGCAAACTGGAAGCGCTCTGGCGGCGCCGGACACCCGAAAAAACGCTGCGTATGATCGAATTCCTTACGTCGGCGCAATTGGATTTGGCATTGGGGCGCCCAAATGTGGTACATGCTGCCCTGCTCGCCGGGCCCGGCAGCGATACGTTTTTGTCGCGTTCGCGGCGCCTCGAGCGGTTTCGGGCCGGCGGTGCGAGCGATCGTGGCAATAAGGCCGGCGCGGCTGCAGCGCGGTGACTGAACGCCTACATGGATGCGTATGACTGAAACGACGAAGAATACCGGTGAAAAGCTTAGTGTGACCTCGACCAAAACGCTGACGCTCAAGCGCGGCGGGGTCGAGCAGGGCGTCGTGCGCCAAAGTTTCAGTCACGGCCGCAGCAAGGCGGTGGTCGTCGAGAAGGTCAAGCGCCGCATCGCGAGCCCCGGCGAAAAGCCCGATGGCGGCACCGTTACGGTGGCGAAACGGCTGACGCCGACAAACAAACCTCTCGGGCGCGAAGAAACGCCCCCGAAAACGACCGAGACGCCAACCAAGCAGCCGGGAGTCGTGCTCCGGCCGTTGACCCAGGCGGAGATCGACGCCCGCGCATCCGCGCTCGACAAAGCCGAGCAGGTTGAAGTCCAGGAACGCGAGGCAGCGAAGCAGCGCGCCGAAGTGCTCCGCGTCCAGCGCGAGGCCGAACAGAAAGAGCGCGCCGAGGCGGCGGCACGCAAAGCGCAGGAAGAGCAGCGCCACGCCCGCGAAGAATCGACCAAGAAAAGAGCCGACGAGCTGGCGCAAAAGCGGCTGGGCGCCGAGGTGGCGATTGCCAAGCCGGGTGCGCGCGTCAACGAGGCCGAGGAGGAATCGGAAACTCCACGTACCCGCCGCGGCGCCGGCGGCGTTCCGGTACGAGCCCCGGCACAGCCGAAGCCGCAACGCAGCGGCGGCGAAAAGCGCCGCCGTCAGCTGACCCTCGTCACCGCGCTTTCGGCCGACGAGGAGCGCGAACACTCCAAGGCAGCATTCGTGCGTCGTACCCGGCGCCAGATGGGCCAGCGCGACACCGAGCCGAAGGAGAAAATCGTCCGCGAGGTGACGATCCCGGAGACGATCACGATCCAGGAACTGGCCAACCGCATGGCGGAGCGCTCCGTCGACGTCGTCCGCCTGCTGATGAAGCAAGGCCACATGGCCAAGAGCACAGACACGATCGACGCCGACACTGCCCAGCTGATCGCCGAGGAACTCGGCCACACGGCGCGGCGCGTCAGCGAGGCCGACATCGAAGAAGGCATGTTCGACGTCGCCGACGATCCGGACAAATTGCAGCCGCGGGCTCCGGTCGTCACCATCATGGGCCATGTCGATCACGGCAAGACGTCGCTGCTTGACGCCATTCGCTCGACCGAAGTCGCGGCCGGAGAAGCCGGCGGCATCACCCAGCACATCGGCGCCTACCAGGTGACGTCGCCGTCCGGCGGCCGTATCACCTTCATCGATACGCCCGGCCACGCCGCCTTCACCGCCATGCGCGCGCGCGGCGCCAAGGTCACCGACATCGTGGTGCTGGTGGTGGCGGCCGACGACGG
>JASHWN010000327.1 GCA_030044035.1 Xanthobacteraceae bacterium | reverse complement strand
TCCTGCGGCGTCGGCGTGCGGTTGCCGGGCGGCCGCCACGGCACCACGTTGGCGATGTAGGCGCTCTCGCGGTCGAGCCCGATCGCCTCCATCATGCGGTCGAGCAGTTTTCCGGAGCGGCCGACGAACGGCCGGCCCGATAAATCTTCCTCGTAGCCGGGCGCTTCGCCGACGAACATGACGCGGCCGTCAGGGTTGCCGTCGGCGAAGACGAGCTGCGTCGCGGTGGCATGCAGCGCGCAGCCGCGGAAGCTTTCCAAGAGCGCGCGCAGGTCGTCGAGCGTTTTGGCGCTGCCGGCGGCTTCGCGCGCTGCCATGACGGCAACTTCGGGCGGCGGCGGTGCCGGTGCGACCGTGGCCGCGGCGGGGCGCTCCGGCCGGCGCGGCGTGGCGCCACTCGTCGGCGCTGGCTTGGCGTCGGCTTCACTCGCCGCGTCGCGCGCTGATGGCAGCGCCGGTTCGTCGGCCATGCGGTCGACCGGCCGCTCGCCGATAAGCGCATCGGCGCCGGCTTCGAGGTAGAAGGCGAGCAGCGCGCGGGCTGCTGGGGCGTCGAGACTCATGGCCGAGGCGTTTTCATAAAGGCGGCGGCTGAGTCTATGACGGGAGCGCGAAGCATGAAAGACTTTGGCGGCGAAAGGAGCGAGCCATGACTGAACCGCAAGCGCCGGCGCGCGAGGCCATGGAATTCGACGTGGTCGTCGTCGGCGCCGGTCCAGCCGGGCTTGCGGCGGCGATCCGGCTCAAGCAGCTTAAGCCGGAAACGTCGGTCGTGGTGGTGGAGAAAGGCTCCGAGGTCGGCGCCCATATTCTTTCCGGCGCGGTCATCGATCCGATCGGCCTCGATGCGATCCTGCCCGAATGGCGCAGCGAGGATTCGTTCGTCAAGACGGCGGTGACGGACGACCGCTTCTACATGCTGAGCCATTCTGGCGCGTGGCGGTTGCCGAATTTTCTGATGCCGCCGCTCTTAAGCAACCACGGCAATTTCATCGTGTCGCTCGGCGACGTCTGCCGCTATCTGGCTCGCAAGGCCGAAGGCTTGGGCGTGGAAATTTATCCGGGCTTCGCCGCCACCGAAACGCTGTTCGACAACGACGCCGTGGTCGGCATCGCCACCGGCGACATGGGCGTCGCCAAGGACGGCCATCACAAGAGCGGCTTCGCCCGCGGCATGGAATTGCGCGGCAAGTACACCGTGTTCGCCGAAGGCGCGCGGGGCAGCCTCACCAAGGGACTGATCGCACGCTTTCACCTGGCGCAAGACAGCGAGCCGCAAAAATTCGGCCTCGGCCTCAAAGAGCTGTGGCGGGTCGCGCCGGAAAAACATCGCGCCGGGCTGGTGCAGCACACGGTCGGCTGGCCGCTCGACAATCGCACCGGCGGCGGCTCGTTCCTTTATCACTTTGCCGACAATCTGGTGGAGGTGGGTTTTGTCGTTCACCTGAATTATGAGAATCCCTATCTGTCGCCGTTCGAGGAATTTCAGCGCTCCAAGACCCATCCGCTTATTCGCGATACCTTTTCGGGCGGCAAGCGCCTCTGTTACGGCGCGCGCGCCATCGCCGAGGGCGGCTGGCAATCGGTGCCGCGCGTCGCTTTCCCCGGCGGCGCCCTGGTCGGCTGCGCCGCCGGTTTTTTGAACGTGCCGCGCATCAAAGGCAGCCACAACGCCATCCTCTCCGGGATGCAGGCGGCCGTGCACATCACCGCCGCGCTCGCGGCCGGTCGCGCCCATGACGAATTGTCCGGCTACGAGGCGGCGTGGCGCGCGTCGCCGATCGGGCGAGATCTGAAGCCGGCGCGCAACGCCAAGCCGCTATGGTCGAAATTCGGCACGCTCGCCGGCATCGCGCTCGGCGGTTTCGACATGTGGACCAACCGGTTCGGCTTTTCGCTGTTCGGCACGCTGCCGCACGGCAAGCCGGATTTCGCCACGCTCAAACCGGCGGCGGCCTGCCGGCCGATCGCCTACCCAAAACCGGACGGCAAGCTCACCTTCGACCGGCTGTCCTCGGTCTATCTGTCGAACACTAATCACGAGGAAGACCAGCCGGTGCATCTTCTGGTGCGCGACGGCGGCTTACAGAAATCATCCGAGCACGACATCTATGGCGGACCTTCGGCGCGCTATTGCCCGGCCGGTGTCTACGAGTGGGTCGAGGAGAGCGGCGCGCCGCGCTTTGTCATCAACGCGCAGAACTGCGTCCACTGCAAAACCTGCGACATCAAGGATCCCAACCAGAACATCACCTGGGTGCCGCCTGAAGGCGGCGGCGGGCCGAATTACCCGAACATGTGACGTCAACTCCTGTTATCGCATGAGAAGTCCGCATGGGCGGGCAGATTTCCTGGCACGTCGAGCTCAGCGTCAAATCCGGCCAACTTGGCAATTTCCAAACGTTGACCGCCGAGATGGTGGACGCGACGCGACGCGAGCGAGGCGTTCTCAGTTACCAGCGCTTCGTCAGCGACGATGGTATGAAAATCCACATCTACGAACGATACGCCGACTCGGCCGCCGCGGTGGCGCATTTGGCCGCATTCACCGAACGCTTCGCGGACCGGTTTGGCGCGATGGTCGAGCGCAAGGCTTTCACCGTGTTTGGTGATCCGAGCGCCGAGTTGAGAGCAGCGCTTGCAAGGTTCAATGCAATCTATTTCAAGCCGTTCGGCGACTTCGATTATTGGGCATAGGTGAGGCCCCGGAAGGCGGAGACGGGCCAAATCATCCAAATATGTGATAGATTATGGCGTCGGCTTGCCGCCTAGCCGTCGGCGAACAAATGGAGCAGCCACCATGACAACGAAATCGCTCACCCCCGAGATGATGGAAGCCCGCGTCGCCCGGTTCGGCAAACTGCAGACCTATCAGCGGCAAAATTTCGAGGCCCACGGTATTCCCTCCGGCGCCATCGAGAAGGTCACGGCGCGGCGCGTCTATCCGGTGATGGCGCCGGCCGACTATCAGGGCCGCAGCGCCGGCGCGCCGGTCAAGGGTCCGCGCGGCCTGATCGTCAGCATCGCCGAGTGCGAGCCGGGCAACGGACCCGGCCTGCATCGGCATCTCAACACCGTCGAGAATTTCCTCTGCCTCTCCGGCCGCTTTGAAATTG
>JASHWN010000326.1 GCA_030044035.1 Xanthobacteraceae bacterium | reverse complement strand
GTTGATCGCTTCCGGCCGTATCATGGCGATCGCCGGGCCGTGGATTGCACCGTTGGCGACCGGCAGCGTGCCACCGGGAAGCACGAGCGTCGCGCCGTTGCAGGCCGCTTCGATGAGGTTGGCGGCGCCGACGAACTCCGCCACGAAACGGTTCTCCGGCGCAAAGTAGACGGCGCGCGGTGTGCCGATCTGGGCGATCTCGCCCTTGCGCATCACCACGATGCGGTCGCCGAGCGCCATCGCCTCGGCCTGATCGTGCGTGACATAGATCGTGGTGATGCCGAGTTTTCTTAACAGCCGGTTGAGTTCGCCGCGCAGCCGTTCGCGCAACGCCGCGTCCAGCGCGGTGAGCGGCTCGTCGAGCAGCAGCACGCTCGGCTGCACCGCGACGGCGCGCGCCAGCGCCACGCGCTGCCGCTGGCCGCCGGATAATTGATCGACGCGGCGGTGTGCTAAACCTTCGATGCCGGTCAGCGCGACCAGAGCGGCGACGCGCGCCTTGCGCTCGGCTTCGCCCATGCCGCGGACTTTGAGGCCGTAGCCGATATTGTCGGCCACGTTCATGTTCGGAAACAACGCGTAGGATTGAAACACCATGCCGACGTTGCGCCGTTCGATCGGCACGCCGGTGACGTCGGTGTCGCCGAACAGCACGCGGCCGCCGGCGTCCGGCGTTTCGAGACCGGCAATGATGCGAAGGAGCGTGGTCTTGCCGCAGCCCGACGGGCCGAGCAGCACCGCGGTTTCGCCGCGCCCGACCTCGAGCGTGACCGGGGCCAGCGCCCGCGTGCCGTCGGCAAAGGTCTTGCCGCAGTCGACAACGCGCAGCGCGACGCCGTGGCCGTTCATCGGCGCCGCCCCGCCGGATCGTTGCGGTAGCCGGCGAAAATCTGCATGGCGACGAGCAGCGGAATGATCATGACGAAGAACACCAGCGTGTAAGCCGAGGCGATCTCCAGCCGCATCGAGGCGTAGCTGTCGGCGAGCCCGACCGGCAGCGTCTTGGTCAGCGGCGTGTGCAGCATCCAGGTCAGGTTGAATTCGCCGAGCGACAGCGTCACCACCATCAGCGAGCCGGCCAGAATTCCCGGCCGCGCATTGGGCACGATCACGTCGCGGAACCGCCGCAGCGGCGAGGCGCCGAGCGAGGACGCGGTCTCGTCGAGCGTCTTGACGTCGGTTGCGGCGAATATCGCCATCACCGAGCGGACCATGAACGGCAAGGTGAACACGACGTGGCCGACCAGGATGAACAGCCACGAGCGCCGGAAGCTGCTCAGCCCGCCGTAGGTCAGGAGCAAGGCCAGCGCGATCGCCAGCCCCGGAATGGCAAGCGGCAGCGTGATGATCTCTTCGACCGCGCGCGCCAGCCGGCCGCCGCGCAGGTGCAGGCCGTACGCCGCGGGCACGCCGACTACGAGCGTCACGCCCAGCGTGGCGAGCGCAATGACGAACGAGCGTAAAATCGTATCGGCATAGAGTTGCCACACCTGCGACACCCATTGCAGCGTCAGGCCGGAGCGGATGCCGCGAAAATAGTTTGCGGTCACGCCCGCCAGCATCGACTGCACCGCCGGCACGATCAAAAAAGCGGCGACCAACAGCGTGAACGTCAGCTGGGCGACAAAAACCGCGCGGTTGCGTATGTCGCGTTCAGCCATTTGCCGCCACGGTGTTGCCGCCGTAGATGCGCGCCAGCGCCAGGATCGCCCAGGTCACCACGCCAAGGCCGACCGACAAAGCCGCGGCGGTGGCGATGTTCGCCGACAGCGTGAACTCGGTGTAGATCAGCATCGGCAGCACGTCGATGTCGGTGGCGAGCGTGAATGCGGTGCCGAACGCGCCCATCGCGGTGGCGAAGGCGATGGCGCCCGAGGCGATCAGGGCCGGAGCCAGCGCCGGCAGGATGATGTCGCGATGAATGGCCCAGGCGCCGGCGCCGAGCGTGCGCGCGGCCTCCTCGAGGCTGGGATCGAGTTTTTCAACCGCCGCCATGATGGTCAGGATCACGCGCGGAATCGAAAAATACAGGTAGCCGAGGAACAGGCCCGCCAGCGAATAGGCCAGCACTGCTTTTTGGCCGAACAGCGCCAGCGTGACGTCGCCGAGCAAGCCTTGGCGGCCGGCGAGGAGGATGATCAAAAAGCCGATGACGACGCCGGGGAAAGCGAGCGGCAGGGTCAGCATGGCGACGAGCAGCGCGCGGCCGGGAAATCGGCGGCGCTGCAGAAACAGTCCGCTGACGGTCGCGATAACGAGCGTGGCGACCGTGGTGGCGAGCGCCAGCAACACGGTGTCGAGCAGGCTCGCGGCGTAGCGCGGCTCGAGCACGATGGCGGCGTAGGCGGCGAGGCCGTGGCGGCCGCTGGCGCCGGTCAGAACCAGCCGCGCCATCGGCAGCACGAAGAACGCCGCGACGACGACGGCAAGCGGCAGCAAGCACAGCCGAATGAACGTTGCCTTGGTCATCCGCGAATTGCGCCCCGCCCGTCGCCGCCCCCGGCGAGCCGGAGCGCAATCATGCCTTATCGCACCTCGGCGAGGTAGCGGGCGGTGAAGGCGTTTTGCACCGCTTCCATTTTCGCCCAATCGACGCTTTTGGCGCGGGCGTAGTCTGCGGCCGGCAGGAACTTGTCTTGCAGCGATTGCGGCAGCTTGATCGGCCGCGCCGGCCGCAAATAGGCGTTGGCCCACATCGACTGGCCCTTGTCGGACAGGAAATAGTCCAAAACCTTCTCGGCCTTCGCCTTGTCGGGCGCGTTCTTGACCAGACTGGTCACGTACGGGAACACCACCGTACCCTCGCACGGAATGACAAAAGCAAAATTGCCCTTCTCGGTGTATTTCGCCCGATAGGCGTTGAAGTCGAAGTCGAACAGGATCGGGATTTCGCCGGACACGACGCGGGCATACGATGTCTGCTTCGGCACGATCGGCTGGTTCTTGTGCAGCGCCTTGAAGAAATCGAGCGCCGGCGTGAAGTCGCCGGCATTGCCGCCGAGCGCGTTGTTGATCGCGACCGCGCCGACATAGCCGACCGCGGCCGACGACGGATCGAGGTAGCCGACCATGCCCTTATATTGCGGCTTGAGCAGATCCTTCCAGCACGCCGGCACCGGCGCGCCGCCGAGCGCATCGACGTTGACGAACAGGCCGAGCGTGCCGGAATGGATCGCGGTCCAATCGCCGTCGGCATCCTTCAACCCGGCCGGCACGTCATCCCAGCCCTTCGGCTTGTACGGCTCAACGACGCCTTCGGCCTTGGCCTTCATGCCGAAATTCACGCCGTAATAGGCGACATCGGCGACCGGATTGTTTCTTTCGGCGATCAGCTGCGCCAGCGTCTGTCCGGAATTCTTGTTGTCGAACGGGATGTCGTAGCCGAGATCGGCCTTGATGCTCTTGAGCATGGTGGCGAAGTCGGCCCATTGCGGCGGGCAATTGTAGCAAATGACGTCCGCCGCCTGCGCCGGCGTGCGCAAGATCAGTGTCATTGCCGCCGCGAGGGCGAATGCAGCGAACCGCTTGTGCATTGTCGAACTCCGGAAGGCGGTGGGATCGGATGGGAGCAG
The DNA here is from genome assembly GCA_030044035.1 of Xanthobacteraceae bacterium. Taxonomy (GTDB): domain Bacteria; phylum Pseudomonadota; class Alphaproteobacteria; order Rhizobiales; family Xanthobacteraceae; genus BOG-931. The sequence continues at coordinate 2,517 of JASHWN010000326.1, read as the reverse complement.
GCGAAAATCAGGCACACGATACCATTGCATTTCGATGACAGGTACGGCTTGAAGGAGCGTTATCCGCAACGGCCGCCATCATGTTGAAGCCAAAAGCCGCACTCCATGGCCTCACCGTCATCATCGTCATCGCCGCTGTCTTTGTCGGCGTCATAGCGGGCGCGGCGCCCGGCGCGGCCATCGCCGCACCGGCCGACGATTATCCGACGCGGCCGATCACGCTGGTGGTGCCGTACCCGCCCGGCGGCGGCAACGACGTGATTGCGCGGCTCGTCGCGGCAAAGATGAGCCAAAGCCTCGGCCAGCCGATCGTGATCGAGAACCGCGCCGGCGCCGGCAGCACCATCGGCACCCGCGACGTGGCGCGCAGCGCGCCGAACGGCTACACGCTGTTGATCGCCACCAGCTCGCTTGCCATCAATCCGTCGCTCTATCCGGACGCCGATTACGATCCGCAGCAGGATTTCGCGCCGATCGGGCTGATCGCCACCAGCGCCAATCTGGTCCTGCTGCGGCCGTCGCTGCCGGCGCATTCGATTGCCGAATTGATCGCGCTTGCAAAAAAAGCGCCCGGCAAGCTCAACTTTGCCTCGACCGGCACCGGCACCAGCACGCACCTCGCCGCGGCCCTGTTCGCCACCATGGCGGGCGTCGAGCTGACAGCGATTCCCTACAAGGGCGTGGCGCCCGCGGTCACCGATCTCCTCGGTGAGCACGTCGATCTGATGTTCTGTCCGACCGCGAGCGTCGTCGGCCTCGTGCATGAAGGCAAGCTGCGCGCGCTCGCCGTTACGTCGGCGAAACGCTCGCCGCTGTTTCCGCAAACCCCGACGGTGGCCGAAGCGGGACTGGCCGGCTATGCGGCCGAGCTGCATTACGGCATCGTCGCGCCGGCCGGCACGCCGCGGCCGATCGTGGACAAACTCAACGCCGCGCTCAATGCGGCGCTGGCCAATGCCGACGTGAAAAGCCGCCTCGCCGTCGACGGCGCCGAAATCTTGCCCGGCACGCCCGAGGCCTACGCCGCCGACATCGCCGCCGAACAAGCCAAATGGTCCGCCATCATCAAAAAGTCGGGCGTCAAGGCGCAGTAATATCAACGGCTCTTATTGCCGACTCATATCCGTCACCCTGAGGTGCGAGCGAAGCGAGCCTCGAAGGGCGACGGCCCGTGAGTCCTCGGCCGTATCCTTCGAGGGCCGCTTCGCGGCCACCTCAGGATGACGGTCAACATTAATTGCGCTTGGTATAAATCCTGGGCAAGATGAATTCAGATTGAACGAGGCTGAGCGGCCTCTACTTCACCTCTCCCCTGTGGGGAGAGGGAGTGCGCTGTGCCAGCGCCGTCTCAACTTAATATCGTCAACCCTAAAGCTGCAGCGGAATCGATTGCGCGTTCTGAAAGTAGTTCAGCGGGTCCCATTGCTGCTTGGCCCGGACCAGGCGCGGCAGGTTGCCGCCGTAGTAGAGCGACAGCGCGGTTTTAAGGCCGTAGGCGTTGAGCGCGCTGTCGCAATAATTGATGTAGCAGCCGTCGACGTTGTTGGTCGGGTCCTTGGCTGGATCGGGAATGCCGCCGCTCGCGGCGTAGACCTCGCGGTAAAAATCATCGATCCAGCCGATATAGACGTCGCCGTCGGGGCCGTCGCCGCTCAGCGGGCTCTGCCAATAGGTCTGGTACTGCAGCTTGTAGATCGAGCTGCGCTGCCAGACCGCGGTGGCGTCGCGCGCCACGGCGTTGATCTTGCCGCCGTAGCTGTCGACTTGCAGCAGCGACTGCGCCATGTCGATGCCGGCGGGCGGCGTCCAGGTCAGATATTTGTAGATCGTCTTGATCTGGTCGTCCGGAAAGTCTTTGCGCATATAGGCCGACTTGTATTTGCCCTTCTGGTTCGGGCCCGAGCCGTCGAGCGTCTGCACCGCCTCGATCCAGCGCAGATTTTGGTACGATTGCGGCGCGGCGACGAACACCGGATGGCCGACGATCGGCCCCGTCGGCGCGGTGACATCCTTGTCGAGGCCGAACTGGGCGAGCGCGCGCTGCAAGTCGGCGCGCAGCGTGCGGTCCTCGGTCGGCGCGTCATAGGTCATCTGCGCGACGAGCGACACCGCGCCGGCCTGCTGATGGGCGAGCTTGAGCAGGCCAAAGAAGCTCGGCGGCATGGTGCGGGTCAAATACTGGAAAAAAGCGATGATCTGCGCGAGGTAGCCGACGCCGGTCTGGGCGATCGCGCTCCACGGCCAGCTCCAGCTGACGATCTCGGCGAATTGCGGCGCCACCGGCAGCGCGGCAAATTCGTAGCGCGTGATGACGCCGAAATTGCCGCCGCCGCCGCCGGTGTGCGCCCAGAACAGATCCTGGTCGGGCCCGGCCGGGCTATATTTGCCGACGCGGCTGAACACGGTGCCGCCGTTGCTGTTGACGCTGACGACGGCAACGCCGGTCAGCCAGTCGACGGTCAGGCCGAACTGGCGCGACAGCAGACCATAGCCGCCGCCGCAGATGTGGCCGCCCAG
>JASHWN010000004.1 GCA_030044035.1 Xanthobacteraceae bacterium | reverse complement strand
CTCGAGGGCGCCGTCGAATCTCTGAAGGAAGAAAACCTAGAATTAGACCATCGGATAATTAGCCTGCAAAGGCAGTTGGACGAGCAAACTGGACAATTGAAGGTGTTGTCCGACTTCGTCCATAAGGCTCTGGAAGAAAGTGTGCAAAGACGCGCTGAGGAGGCTGCAATCCGCGCGGTCGAACGGATGGCACCGCTGGTCGGGATACAGTCAGACCGAGGCGAAGACAAAGAAGATTAACAATGAAAGCTCTCATTTGCGGCCCCAATTACGAGCCGGCGAACTGATCCGCAGCGAACTATCGCCGTGCTCTTCCGCGACGAAATTGATGACGTGATGCCCCTCCGTTGCGCACCATATGAAACCAGTAAGCGAATCGATTATGGCACGTCATCAGCATCGCGATCAGTCGACCGGCGGCTCGCAGCGCCAGCTGCGCGTCGGCGAACTGATCCGCCACGAGCTGGCCGACATACTGTCGCGCGGCGGCATCCATGACCCGGTGATCGAGGGCCACATGATCACCGTGCCCGAAGTCCGCATGAGCCCCGACCTGCGGCTCGCCACCATCTACGTCATGCCGCTCGGCGGCCATGACGAGAAAAAGGTGATCGCAGCGCTCGACCGCAACAAACGTTACGTGCGTGGCGAGATCGCGCGCCGCGTTAACCTGAAATTTGCGCCTGAGATCCGGTTTCACATCGACGAGCGATTCGACGAAGCGGAACGGATCGAGAAGCTTTTGCGAACGCCTGCGGTCCAACGCGATCTCGCGCACGAGAATGACGATGAATGACGCCTCACGCCTGGCCGGCATCGCCTTGTCGCGCGACGCGGCGCACAACGGCGGCGAAACGCCGCGCCCGCAAGTGACCAAGACAAACAAAAAGCGCGACGTGCATGGCTGGATCGTGCTCGACAAGCCGATCGGCATGACGTCGACGTATGCGGTCGCGGTCATCAAGCGTCTGTTTGCGGCCAAGCGCGTGGGTCACGCCGGCACGCTCGATCCGCTGGCCGCAGGCTGCCTGCCAATCGCGCTCGGCGAGGCCACCAAGACCGTGCCGTTCGTATTCGATGGCCGCAAGACCTATCGGTTTACCATCCGCTGGGGCGAGGAACGCGACACCGATGACGCCGAAGGACGGGTCACGGCAACGAGCGCAGTCCGCCCGGACGCGGCGGCGATCCGGGCCCTGCTGCCACGGTTCGTCGGCACCATCGAGCAGGTGCCGCCGCGCTTCTCAGCCATAAAGATCGCCGGCGAGCGCGCCTACGACCTGGCGCGCGACGGCGAAGCGGTGGAGCTCAAGCCGCGCAGCGTCGAGATCTACCGCCTCGAACTCCTCGAAACCCCTGATCCGGACCACGCCGTGCTGGCGGCCGAATGCGGCAAGGGGACCTACGTGCGGGCGCTTGCCCGCGATCTCGGCCGCGCGCTCGGCGCGCTCGGCCATGTCTCGGCGCTGCGCCGGGACCGGGTCGGACCGTTCGGCGAGGACCATATGATTTCGCTGGAACGGCTCGAAACTTTGTGTCATAGAGCCGCCGCCGGCGAGCAAAGCCTCGCCGACGTGCTCCTGCCGATCGAGACCGCGCTGGACGACATCCCGGCGCTGGCCGTGAGCCCGGCAGATGCGGCAAGGCTTCAGCGGGGCCAAGCCGTCTTGTTGCGCGGACGGGACGCTGCCATCTTCAGCGGCATAGTTGCTGTTGCTTCCGGTGGCGCAGTCGTAGCCATCGCCGAAGTCGACCGCGGCGAAATCGTCCCCAAGCGCGTGTTCAATTTGACCGGCATCGTTGGTCGAGCCGGCGGAAAGGTTAGATGACGATGTCGATTACGGCCGCGCGCAAGGCGGAGCTTATCAAATCGTATGCTCAAAAGTCCGGCGATACCGGTTCTCCCGAAGTCCAGGTCGCGCTCCTCTCGGAGCGGATCAACAACCTGACCGAACACTTCAAGTCCCACATCAAGGACAACCATTCGCGGCGCGGGCTGCTCAAGCTCGTGTCGCAGCGCCGGCAAATCCTCGACTACCTGAACCGCACCAATGAGCGGCGGTACAAGGAGTTGATCGAACGGCTGGGTATCCGCCGTTGAACGAGGGGCGAGCGCATGAGGCGCCCGCCTCCGGCCCGGCGGCAAAAAAATGCCGCCGATTTGTGGAACGGGCCGTTGCCCGTTCATAACTTAAGGGAAGGTCCGAGGGCCATGGCAGGATCGCCAGACGCTGACAGGATTTGCAGCCACCCCGCTGCGCCGGCAGCGTCTCGCCGTCTTGCTTATGGCTTTCGCACATCCCGTGAAAACCATGAGAGACAAACGCAATGTTCGACATCCATCGTGTGCAACTTGACTGGGGCGGCCGCAAGCTCACCCTAGAAACCGGCAGATTGGCGCGCCAGGCCGACGGCGCGGTATTCGCGTCCTACGGCGACACCACCGTGATCGCCACCGTGGTCGCCGCCAAGGAGCCCAAGGAAGGCATCGACTTCCTGCCGCTCACCGTCAATTACCAGGAAAAGTACTATGCCGCCGGCCGTATCCCGGGCGGTTATTTCAAGCGCGAAGCGCGGCCCACCGAAAAGGAGACGCTGGTCTCCCGCCTGATCGACCGGCCGGTCCGTCCGCTATTCGCCGACGGCTGGCGCTGCGACACCCAAGTCATCGTCACGGTGCTGTCGCACGATCTGGAAAACGATCCCGACATTCTGGCCATGGTCGCGGCGTCGGCGGCGCTGACGCTGTCCGGCGCGCCGTTCATGGGACCGATCGGCGGCGCCCGCGTCGGCTTCATCAACAACGAATACGTGCTCAATCCGCAGATCGACGAGATGACCGAGAGCGCGCTCGATCTGGTGGTCGCCGGCACCAAGGATGCGGTGCTGATGGTCGAATCGGAGGCGAAGGAGCTGTCCGAAGAGATCATGCTCGGTGCCGTGATGTTCGGCCATCGTCACTTCCAGCCGGTCATCGACGCCATCATCCGGCTTGCCGAGAAGGCCGCCAAGGAGCCGCGCGAGCTCAAGGTGCCCGACAATGCGGCGCTCGAAAACGAGATGCGCGGCCTGATCGAGCAGGACCTGCGCGCCGCCTATGCGGTCGCCGACAAGCAGGAGCGCCACAAGGCGGTCGACGCCGCCAAAGAGCGCGTCATGGCGCATTTCTGCCCGGCCGAGGTCGAGAACCCCAAATATCCGAAGCTGCAGGTCTCCGGCGTGTTCAAGGACCTCGAGGCCAAGATCGTGCGCTGGAATATTTTGGACACCGGTCACCGCATCGACGGCCGCGACGTCAAAAGCGTGCGGCCGATCGTCTGCGAGGTCGGCGTGCTGCCGCGCACCCACGGCTCGGCGCTGTTCACCCGCGGCGAAACCCAGGCGCTGGTGGTGGCGACGCTCGGCACCGGCGAAGACGAGCAATTCGTCGACGCGCTGCAGGGCACGTACAAGGAAACGTTCCTGCTGCACTATAACTTCCCGCCGTTCTCGGTCGGCGAGACCGGCCGGCTCGGCGCACCCGGCCGCCGCGAGATCGGCCACGGCAAGCTCGCCTGGCGCGCCATCCATCCGGTGCTGCCGCCGCACACCGAGTTTCCGTACACGATCCGCGTGGTCTCCGAGATCACCGAATCGAACGGCTCGTCCTCGATGGCGACGGTGTGCGGCACATCGCTGTCGTTGATGGACGCCGGCGTGCCGCTCAAGCGGCCGACCGCCGGCATCGCCATGGGGCTGATCAAGGAGGACGAGCGCTTCGCGGTGCTGTCCGACATCCTGGGCGACGAGGACCATCTCGGCGATATGGACTTCAAGGTCGCCGGCACCGAGCGCGGCGTCACCTCGCTGCAGATGGATATCAAGATCGCCGGCATCACCGAAGAGATCATGCGCAT
>JASHWN010000325.1 GCA_030044035.1 Xanthobacteraceae bacterium | reverse complement strand
GCACGCCAAGGTGCGCTCGGCGATCGCCAGCGCCGAAAAGCGGCTCAACGGCCAGGGCCGGCTCTTGGTCCGGCCGTCCGGCACCGAGCCGGTGATCCGCGTCATGGGTGAGGGCGACGACAAGGCGATGATCGAGGAGATCGTCGACGGCATCGTTGACGCGCTCACCGCGCACGCGGTGTGAGCTGGGTTACCCCCGGGCCTTCAAAAACTGCGCGAACGCTTTCAGCGTGGTTTCCGAGACGTGGTGCTCGATGCCTTCGGCGTCGGCTTCGGCCGCTTCGCTCGGCACGCCGAGCGCCTGGAGCACGTCGACGACCAGGCGGTGGCGCACGCGCACGCGGTCGGCGAGCGCGCGGCCCTTGTCGGTGAGAAACACGCCGCGATAGGGCCGCGCGGTGGCGAGGCCGGCGCGCTTGAGCCGCGAAATGCTCTTGATGGCGGTGGCGTGCGACACGCCAAGCCGGCGGGCGATGTCGGTCGGGCGCGCCTCGCCTTCGCCGGCCAGGAGGTCGGCGATCAGCTCGACGTAATCTTCCAAGAGCGCCGTCGATTGCGCCGAGCGGGTCTTGCCGAAGCGGCGTGCCTGGGTGCCCTCGGCCGGGAGCTTTGCCGTGGCCGAATGATCGGCATCCGATGCGGAGGGGCTGCGGGCCATGGCCGAGCCGACATCATATTCCGCTCGTTGTGTCAAAGTGTAACCTAAGCTACACTTTGCAGCCGTTGACGCGAAAGCGGCGAGCGACTATAAGTAACCGAGGCTACATTTTGCTGTGAGTGCTGCATCGATGTTCCGCGCGCCCGATGACGACCCGATCTTGCGCCAAGGTGGCGCCGGCGTGGCGTCGTTGTCGGCGCGTACGGTGGCGGCCGGGCGCGCGGTCCTGGCCGGCGAGCGGCGCGGCCTACGCGCGTCGCTGGCGTTCGCCGGGCCGGCCGTGGTCGCCTCGATCGCCTATATGGACCCCGGCAACTTCGCCACCAATATCCAGGCCGGCGCCAAATACGGCTACGGGCTGCTCTGGGTCGTGCTGCTTGCCAACCTGATCGCGATGCTGTTCCAGGCGCTGTCCGCCAAGCTCGGCATCGTCACCGGCCGCAACCTTGCCGAGATGTGTCGCGAGCAGTTTCCGCGGCCGGTGGTGTTCGCCATGTGGGTGGTGAGCGAAATCGCCGCGATGGCGACCGACTTGGCCGAGTTTTTGGGCGGCGCCATCGGCCTGTCGCTGTTGTTTCAGATGCCGCTCATCATCGGGATGGGCGTGACCGCAATCATCACCTATGCGCTGTTGCTGTTCGACCGTTATGGCTTTCGGCCGCTCGAGCTGATCATCGGCGGCATGGTCGGCCTGATCGCGCTTTGTTATCTGATCGAAATGTTCGTCGCGCCGGTGGATTGGCGCGCCGCCGGCATGCATACCTTCGTACCCCAGCTTGCCGACGCGCAGGCGCTGCTGCTCGCGGTCGGTATTATCGGCGCCACCGTCATGCCGCACGCGGTCTATCTGCATTCCGGCCTTACGCAGGCGCGCATGCCGGTGCGCCACGACACCGAGCGGCGGCGTGTGCTGGGCTATTCCAATCGCGAAGTTACCATCGCGCTGGTCGTCGCCGGTCTGGTCAACATGGCCATGGTGATGATGGCGTCGGCCGCATTTCACGCCGGCCATCCGGAAGTGGCGGAAATCGAGACCGCCTACCACACGCTCACCCCGCTCCTTGGCATCGGCGCCGCCGGCGTGTTTTTGCTGTCGTTGATCGCCTCCGGGGTGTCGAGCTCGACGGTCGGCACCATGGCCGGACAAATGATCATGCAGAGCTTCGTCGGCTTCCGTATTCCGATCTGGCTGCGTCGCGCCGTGACCATGGTGCCGGCCTTCGCCGTGGTGGCGGCGGGCGTCAATGCCACGAATGCGCTGGTGCTCAGTCAGGTCGTATTGTCGATCGCGCTGCCGCTGCCGATGATTTCGCTGCTGATCTTCACGCGGCGGCCGGACATCATGGGGGCGTTTGCCAATGGCCGGCTGACGCAGCTCGCCGCCGCAATCGGCGCCGCTGTCGTGCTGCTGCTCAACGCTTTTCTGATCTTGCAGGCTTGTGGCGTGCCGTTTCCAGGCTTCGCCGTGGCGGGTTAGCCGGTACCATTGGCGCGGATAATAGCCGCCCTGCCAGCCGTTGTAATCGGCGGGTTTCTCTTACCCGAAACAAACAAGCAAGGCCCGTGTGGCATGCACGGGCAAAATGCCTGACGCTGGCCCGCGTGAACGGACCAGCCGTTGCTTCAAAAAACGACCGCGCGTCAAAGCTAGACGGCGGCCGTGCCGATCAGGAGGTCTTCAGATTTTCGGCGGCTGATTTGCCGGTCTTGCGGTCCGTCACGATCTCGAAGGACACGCGCTGGCCTTCCCTCAGTTCGCGCAAGCCGGCGCGCTCGACGGCGCTGATATGGACAAACACGTCCTTACCGCCGCCCTCGGGCTGAATAAATCCATAGCCCTTCTGTGTGTTGAACCACTTAACGGTTCCGTTGCTCACGAGACACCTCTCCTGATAGGCACGTCGATGTGAGCCGTGCGCGAATGCCCGGCTCGGTTAGCTCGAGATTTTGGTGAAGGATCGTCGGTCAGCCGTGTTGTCGTCGCTGAATGGGCAAATCTTTCGGCCCGAAAAACTCGATGCGCCTATGTAGCGGTAACGGCAACGCGGCGCAAGCCGGTGCAGGTCGAGGCCGCCAGCCCGACGCCAAAAACCCTAAAAAAGTGCAAATCAACGGAATGAAATTGCGCCAATCTGATTTGCTGTGCACCATTTTTCTGCGGCCTGCCCGATGTCTTCTTCCCGACATAGCGGATTTGCGATTTTCGGGCAGGTGGGCCGGGCCCGGGATTTGCGATTTTCGGACAGGTCGGCGCCGGCGCCCTCTTAAGACAGGCCGTCCCAGCCGGGATCGGGCGTAAAGCGCGGCCCGTATTGTGCGGCGAGCCGTTCCAGTGCGCCGCGCACTTCGGCAATGCCCCGTTTACGCGCATAATGCAGCGGCCCGCCGCGGAATGGCGCGAATCCGGTAGCGAAAATCATGGCGCCGTCGAGTACCGCCTCGTCGGCAACGACGCCTTCCCGCAGGCAGGTGACGCAGGCATCGAGCATCGGCAGGATCAGGCGGTCGGTGGCGTCCGCCGGCGGCGCGACATCCTCATGGGATTTGACGGCGCGGCCGTCCTCCCAATCGTATAGGCCTTTGCCGGTCTTCTTGCCGAGCTCGCCCTTGGCGACCTTGTCGCGCAGCCATTGCGGCGCTTCGGGCATATCGCGATGCAGGCTGCCGCGCAGCGTGTCGGCGACATGCAGACAGACGTCGAGCCCGACTTCGTCGGCCAGCTCGATCGGCCCCATCGGCATGCCGAAATCGCGCGCCGCCTTGTCGATCGCTTCCTTCTTTACCCCGGCATCGAGCATGACCAGAGCTTCGAGCAGATAAGGCGTCAACGCGCGGTTGACCAAAAAGCCGGGCGCGCTTTTCACCGGCGCCGGCAGCCGGTCGATGCAGCCCAAAAAGGCGCACGCGTCAGCCAGCACGTCCGGCGCGGCGCGGTCGTGGCTGACCACCTCGACGAGCTGCAGGCGCGACACTGGATTGAAGAAATGAATGCCGACGAAGCGTTGCGGCCGCGCCAGATTTTCGCGCAACGCTTCGAGCGGAATGCTCGACGTATTGGTGGCGAGGATCGCGCCGGACTTCATGCGCGGTTCGACGGCGGCAAATATCTTGCGCTTGAGATCGAGATTTTCCGGCACCGCCTCGATGACGAGATCGGCGTTGGTCGCGCCGTCGCCCCGCAGGTCCGGGATCAGGCGGTCGAGCGCGTCACGCACGCGCCGCCTGTCGTCGCGGCCGATTTTGCCATAAAGCTCCGCGGCGCGCTTGATGGCGCCGCCGATCGCGTTGCGATTGGTGTCGGCGAGCGTGACGACAAGGCCTTGCCAGGCGCACCACGCGGCAATGTCGCCGCCCATGGTGCCGGCGCCGACGATGTGCACACGCCGGCCCGGCCAGTCGCCGCCGGCGAGCTTTTTCAAGTTCTCGCGCAGGAAAAATACTCGCACCAGATTTTGCGCGGTGTCGCCGACCAAAAGCTTGGCGAACGAAGCGATCTCCGCCTGCTGCATGGCGTCGGCATCGCCGCCGTGCTCGACCCACAGGTCGATCAGCGCGTAGGGCGCGGGATAATGCGCGCGCGGCGCACGCTTGGCGGCTTCGCTTACCATGCGTCGCGCCAGGAGCCGGCGCGTCGGCCTTAAGTTGAGGAGCGCGCCGACAAAATCCTGCTTGCCGCGGCGCAGATCGCCATCGACGGCGGCGCGCACGGCGGCGCGCACGTGGCGCTCCTGCATCACCGCATCGACCAGGCGCAGCCGGCGCGCGCGGCGGGTGCGCTCGGTGCGGCCGGTCAGCATCATGGTCATGGCGGCCACGGGATTGATCAGGCGCGGCAGCCGCACCGTGCCGCCGAGCCCGGGATGCAGGCCGAGCAACACTTCGGGAAAGCCGAAGCTCGCATCGTCGACGGCGATGCGGTAGTCGCAGGCGAGCGCCAGCTCCAATCCGCCGCCGAGGCAATAGCCATGGATGACCGCGACCGTGACGGTCGGCAGACGGTCGAGCCGGTCGAGCACAGCGTGGCCGCGCGACAGCAGCATTTCGAGCTCGGCTGAGTCGGTGACGCCGCGGAATTGCGTGATATCGGCGCCGGCAATGAATCCGCTGGGTTTGACCGAGCGAATGACGACGCCGCGCGGCACATCGCGTTCGAGCTTGCCGAGGACATCATTGAGTTCGGCCAGAACCTGCTCGGACAAGGTGTTGGCGCTGGTGTCTTTCTTGTCGAACAAGAGCCACACGATGCCGTCTTCGTCGGTGCGCATGCGCCAATGCGCCCAGGGTCCCGGTTCTTGCTGGGTGTCGCGTGCGAATGGGCCAAGCTCCAGGTTGCGCTTCCCCAGAATGGCGAGGGCTGGTTTACGGCTCGGCGTGCTGGTCATGGCCGCGCCGTCAGACCGCTTCGATCAGCATGGCGCCGCCCTGGCCGCCGCCGATGCATTCGGTGGCGATGCCGCGCTTTTTGCCGAGGCGCTTCATGGCATTGACGAGGTGCAAGACGATGCGGTTGCCGCTGGCGCCGACCGGATGACCGACGCCGATGGCGCCGCCGTCGACATTGAGCCGGTCGCCCGGGATGCGGCCGGCTGGGCCGGCAAGGCCGAGCGCGTCGCGGCAGAATTCGTCGTCCTGCCAGGCGGCAAGGCAGCCCAACACCTGCGCGGCGAAGGCTTCGTTCAGCTCCCACAATTCGATGTCGTCGAGCCTAAGCTGGTGACGCTGCAACAGCGGGGTCGAGCAATAGACCGGACCTAGGCCCATGACGGAGGGATCGAGTGCCGCCCATTCGCTGTCGACGATCACCGCCTTCGGCGTGAGCTTGTGCCGTGCAACGGCGTCCTCGGAGGCGAGAATGACCCACGAGGCGCCGTCGGTGATCTGCGAGCTGTTGCCCGCGGTGACCTTGCCCCACGGTCGCTCGAAGGCGGGCTTGAGCTTGGCGAGCGATTCGGCGGTGCTGTCGGGCCGCACGCCGTCGTCGTGGTCGTACACGGCGCCGTCGCGCGCGAACGCCGGTTCGATCTCGTCGGCAAAATGGCCGTCGCGCTGCGCCGCCGCCAATCGCCGCTGGCTTTCGGCGGCGTATTCGTCGGCGTCGCGGCGCGTGACCTGAAACAGGTGGCCGACCAGTTCGGCGGTCTGTCCCATATTGAGATCGGTGATCGGATCGGTGAGGCCGCGTTCAAGCCCGATCACCGGCTTGAAAAACGCCGGGCGGAAGCCGAGCAGCGCCGCCAGCCTGGCGCCGAGCGTGCGCGCGCCGAACAGGCGCGCATACCAATTGACCGCGCCGCGGCTGAAGACCAGCGGCGCATGGCTCAGCGCCTCGGCGCCGCCGGCGAGAATAAGCTCGGCCGCGCCGTCGCGAATGGTGCGGTAGCCGGTGTCGATCGACTGCATGCCGGAGCCGCAATTGATCTGCACCGTGAAGGCGACCATCGCCTCGCCCATGCCGAGCCGCAGCGCAGCAACGCGCGCCGGATTCATCTCATCGGCAATGACATTGACGCAGCCCAGGATCACGAGATCGAAGGCATCGGGCGCAAACGGCTGGCGCAGGAGCAGCGGCCGCCCGCATTGCACGGCGAGATCGACCGGCGTGAACGGGCCGGGCCGCCCGCGCGCCTTGATGAACGGCGTGCGGCTGCCGTCGACGATGTAAACCGGCCGCCTTACTCCGCCGCCGCCGGCGGGAAGCGGAGCGGAAATTCGTCCGGCGTCGCTTGCGGCGGCGTCGCTTGGAATGTCGCTGATGATTCGTCTCCTTGATGCAAGGCGTCGCGACCGGTCAATTCCTCCGGCGCAAAATCATCGACAGCCACCGCCGCCGCCACGGCCTCGGCCGCCTCTTTCAGCTGTGCCGCCTCATCCGGGCTGATGGTGCGCTGCTTGAGCGCCTGATCGATGTCGCGGACGCGCGCCGCCTGCATGCGGTCGCCGATCGGCTGCACTGCGGCAACCATGGCGAAGGCGCGCTCCAGCAGCGCCAGGCCGTTGTGTTTCTCGTTTTCCGGCGGATGGAACAGATCCACGACGAGGCGGTCGCGCGCGGCGCCCGGCGTTGTAATGATGGCTGCGCAGCGCGCGGTCACGCGGTCGGACGGGCCGCGGCGCCGCGGCCCGAGCGGCTGGATGAAAAAACGCAACAGCCCGCCGAGCGGCCGGATCGGGAAATTGGCGAAGATCTCGTCGAAGCGCGCCGCGATGGTGGCAAAGCTCGCCTGCATGCACCATTCGAGCAGCGGAAAATCTTCGCTGCGGCGGCCTTCGTCATTCCAGCGCTTGAGCGCTGCGCTCGACAGATAAAGCTCGGAGAGAATGTCGCCGAAGCGTGCCGACAGCATCTCGCGGCGCTTCAAGCCGCCGCCGAGCGTGAGCAGCGCGACATCGACAGCGAGCGCGAATGCCGCGGCATAGCGGCCGAGCTGCCGGTAGAATTTGCGCGCCGCGCCGGCGGCCGGCGCCGGCGCCAACAGGCCGCCGGTCCAGGCCCGTCCGAAGGCGCGCAGCGCGTTGACCGTGCTGTGGCGGACATGGCCCCAGAAGGCGGCATCGAACGCCTCGAGACCGCGGCCGCGGTCGGCGTCTTCGAGCGCCACCATTTCCTTCAACAGATAGGGATGGCAGCGGATCGCACCCTGGCCGAACTGGATGAGGCTGCGCGTGACGATATTGGCGCCCTCGACGGTGATGCCGATCGGCACGCCGCGATACAGGCCGCCGAGATAATTGAGCGGCCCCTCGATGATGGCCTTGCCGCCGTGCACGTCCATGGCGTCGTTGACCGCGATGCGCATGCGCTCGGTGGCCTGCGCTTTCATGATGGCGGTGATGACGGCCGGATGGTGGCCGGCATCAAGCGCCGCGCAGGTCATGCGGCGCGCGGCATCGAGCAGATAAGCGGTCGCCGCCATGCGGCCGAGGCGCTCCTGGATCGCCTCGAAGCGCGCGATCGCGACGTGGAATTGCTCGCGGATGCGCGCATAGGCGCCGCTGACGTGGGCGGTGAACGCCGCCCCGGCGGCCGACAATGACGGCAGCGAAATGCCGCGGCCGGCGGCGAGCGCACTCATCAGCATTTTCCATCCTTTGCCGGCCTGCGCGACGCCGCCGATCACGTAGTCCATCGGGATGAACACGTCGCGGCCCCAGTTCGGGCCGTTCTGGAAGACGTGCATCGCCGGCAGGTGGCGCCGACCAATGCTAATGCCGGGGAGATGCGTCGGCACCAGGGCAAGCGTGATGCCGACCTCGTCGCGGTCGCCGATCAGCTGATCCGGATCGCGCAGCTTGAAGGCAAGCCCCATCACGGTCGCAATCGGCCCGAGCGTAATATAGCGCTTGTGCCAATTGAGCCGGATGCCGAGCACGTCGCGGCCTTCGTAGCGGCCGCGGCACACCACGCCGCAATCGGTCATCGAGGCGGCATCCGAACCGGCTTCGGGACTGGTCAGGCCGAAACAGGGAATCTCATCGCCGCTGGCAAGCCGCGGCAGCCAGTAAGCCTGCTGCTCCTTGGTGCCGAACTGCACCAGGAGTTCGCCGGGGCCGAGCGAGTTCGGCACCATGGCGGTGCAGGCGGTGCTGATCGAACGCGACGACAGCTTGCGGATCACTTCCGAATGTGCGTAGGCCGAGAAGCCGAGACCGCCGTACGCTTTCGGGATGATCATCGCGAAGAATTTCTTCTCCTTCAAGAAATTCCAAACCTCCGGCGGCAGGTCGCGCAATTCCCAATTGATCTGCCATTCGTCGACCATGCGGCACAGCTCTTCGACCGGGCCGGCGAGGAATTGCTGCTCCTCTTCCGCCAGCTGCGCCGGCGCGAAGGCGAGGAGCTTGCTCCAGTCGGGATTGCCGGCGAACAGTTCGGCGTCCCACCAGACGTCGCCGGCTTCGATGGCTTCGCGTTCGGTGTCGGACAGCCGCGGCAACGCATGCTGCGCCAGGCGAAAGATCGGCTTGGTGATCCAGTCCCGCCGGAAGGACGAATGGGGCATGGAATTTCCCCTTTCTGGCTCGCGATGCGATCGGCCGTTACGGTTGGCGAAGGCTTTATATTTTTAGGCGCCAAATGTTACTTTTTAGCCTCCTTCGCCACTCCGCCGCGCCAGTACCGGCCACGGCGATTTTGCTAATATATCGGTAGCATTGCGGGCAAGATTAGGGCTTTGTCCCCGGCCGCCAAAACCTAAGCCGCCGATGCTGCACGTCTCAGGCAACCAATATGGCGCCGCGCGGCCGTTTTGGCACTGAGTCCGGAGTTTCACACACCCGTGCGCCTGCCCGCTTGTGAGCGCCGCAGCCGCCACGCGTGACCCGGCGAATGGCACGGCTGCGTCCAATTGCTCGGAAATAGCATGGCGGCTTGTGAAACAACTCGCGGCTCGGAGGTTTCCTAAATAGAGCACCAGAAAAGGAGACATTGCCATGTGCGATTATAGCCTTCACGCGGTTGCCTCCCGGTCGGCGAAAGTCGGCGACAGTCTCGTCACCGCCGACTTTCGCAATACTCTGACGCGAGGCTTTTCTGCAGTCGGGGAACCCGACGTTGCGGTGTGTCTGATGCCGGGCACCGAGCTTGCGTTCGAGGCCGAGGTCGAACGCCACCACGTTTGGCTCCAGATGCTGTTCTTCCGCAGAGACAAATGGAAGATTCCGCACAAGGTCGGGCGGTTCCGGCAGATCAACGTCGACAATCCCGCGACGCATCATGACGCGATCGAGTTCCCGGACGGCCGAGTAGTGTTGGTGACGCGGCTGCGCCCCGGACAATATGCGACCGTGTTGCAGCTTCCTGCCCGCGCGCATGCTGCGGCCGAACCCAAGAGCCAACACCGCGCGGCAAGCCCGGCACCCGCTCGCTGAATGTGAGCGGAGGGGGTCATGACCCAAGTTACCAACCTGCTCAGACACCAGAACTGGACCAAGTCCGGGCCGGTCGTTTCGCGCCTGCCGGGCGAGGAGATCGAGTCGCTCGAAGAACGCGCCGCCGCGACCGTGGCCGATCCGACTCCGCTCGGCCTGTGGGGCTTTGCCACCGGAACATGGGTGATCGGCACTGTGCTCGCCGGAGTATTCCCGGCGAGCGCGCTGACCGCGACCATACCGGTGCTGGTGGTGTTTGCCGGGCTGGCGCAGTTCATCGCCGGCCTATTCGCCTACCGCCGCGCCAGCCTGCTCGCCGCCACGGCGTTTTGCTCCTTCGGCTCGTTCAACGTGCTGACGGGTGCGCTGCTCGCCATGCAAGCGAGGGGCATCGTGCCGACCTCGGGCGACCCGATGGTGCTGCAGGGCTTCGTGCTGATCTCGTTCGGCTTCATTGCGTTTGCCTTGACGCTGGCCGCGCTGCCGACGAACGCCGGCATCGTGATCACGCTCGGCTTGCTGGCGGTCGGCTATACGCTGAGCGGCATTCCGGATCTCACCGGCGCAGCCGCCAACGGCACAAATCTTATCAAAGCGCTCGGCGGCTGGTTCCTGGTCGGCTCCGCCTTCTTTGCCTACTACACCGGGGCGGCGCTGGTGGTGAACTCGACCTGGGGACGCACCGTGCTGCCGATCGGCGGCGAGCCGTAACGCTGCCGATCTACGCTTCACGCGCGCCGCGCTCCCCGAGCGCGCGGATGGAGTATCACGGCAGCCCCGCTATAATCCGTGCATCGAACTGATTCGGGGATCAGGTGGCGCTGCCCAAGAAAAAACCAAAGACGTTCTATGCCAGCGTTCACGTTACGCGGGTCGAGGATTGGTGCATCGAAGCCGAAACCGAAGAGGAGGCTCGCGCCCTGTTGGCGAGCGGGCAGGGGGAGCGGCTCCGCATCGGCGATTGTATCTATTGCGACGTTGCGCAACTGAGCGAGTGAACGCGGAACCCGGACGCAGCGCAGCAACGCCATCGCCTTCGCTTTCTTCTGTTTGATCTGGCCATGGTGCATTGCCGCGGCGTCTTGTCCGGCCGCCAGCGCAGCAGTCGCGTGCCGTGGACGGAAGCGGCCGCCGCTGAAATGGTCATAACAGACTTCAACGACGAGCTTGGGCTTGAGCGCGGCGACATAGTTGAGATTTGCTGATCGAATCGGATGCTGGCGCCTTGGAGCGGCATCGACTATCTGTGACGGCGACCCAACGGCAAGGAACGCGCCATGCCGGGCAAACGCATCCAGATCGACGACGAGAGCTGGGCGGCGCTCGACCTATTGGCGCGCGACCGGATGATGACGTTTCAGGAGCTGGCCGACGAAGCGTTCGCCGACCTCCTGAAGAAACACGGCCGGCCGGTCGACCTGCGCGCGGCATTGCGCAAGAGCGCCGGTGTCGGCGGCAAGGTCATCCCGCTTCAGAGCGGCAAGAAGAAAGCGGCGCCGCGCCGGCGCGGCAAATAATCAGCCGGAAGATTTCGTGTCTTAGCCGGCGCTTTTGCGCCGCGCGTGAGGCCGGGCGGCGCGTTTAACCGGGGCTTCTCGTGCCTTCTTGCCGGGAATCGGCAACAGCATCTCACGCTGGCCGTCGATTTTCTTGCGGCCCTTCTTGGCGGGACGCGCCGACGGGCGCCCATCTTCCGCTTTGAGGCTGTTGCGCAACGCGTCCATCAGATTGATGACGTTCGACGGCGCCGCCTCCTTGCGCTGCTCGATCTTTTCGCCGCGCTGCTTCTTGCGCAGCAATTCCTTGAGCGCGTCCTCGTATTCGTCCTGAAATTTCTCCGGCTCGAATTTGCCGCGCTTGGTGTCGACGATGTGGGTGGCGAGATCGAGCATATCCTTCGGGACTTTTTCGTCCTCGATGTCCGCGAAATATTCGTCCTGCTGGCGCACCTCGTAAGGATAGCGCAAGGTCACGCCCATCATGCCTTTGCCGCGCGGCTCGAGCGCAATGATGTGTTCGCGCGAGGTGAACACCACCTTGCCGACCGCCACCATGCCTTCCTTGCGGATCGCCTCGCGGATCACCGCAAACGCTTGCTGACCGACCTCGCCGTCGGGAACGACGTAGTACGGATCGGCAAGATAGAGATCGTCGATTTCGTTCTTTGGCACGAACTCGTCGATCTCGATGGTGCGTTTGCTGTCGAGCGCGATCGCTTCGAACTCGTCGGGCTCGAGTACGATGTAGTCGCCCTTGCTGACCTCGTAACCCTTGACGATGTCGGCCGCCTCGACGTCGTCGCCGGTCTCGGCGTCAACCTTGCGGTAACGGATGCGGTTGCCGGTATTGCGATTAAGCTGGTGAAAGCTGATCTTCTCGCGGCCTGAGGTCGCGGGAAACAGCGAGATCGGGCAGGACACCAGCGAAAGCTTCAGGTAGCCTTTCCAATACGCACGCGGAGCCACCGGACCACTCCATTACCCGGGGAAGACACTACCTCAACCGATGCCGCAAAGCTTCGGTTCCGCGATCAATGTCGCTACCGCAATTGTAGCAGTTCCGCGGCGCATCGAACAGGTGCGACGGAAAGCGCAATGCGGGCAAAGCCGCACCACTGCTTGTTTGTTCGCGTTATGTCCGCCGCCGCGTTTACCTCAGCGTTTATTATGTTGGCGAAGCCAGCGCGCCGAGCCTGGATGCAGCGGCACGTCCATGGGCGTAAGCTCGGTGTCGCTCACCATGAGCAGTGCCGAGCCCTTGCCGCTTTTCTCGAATGGGATCTCGGCCTCGCGGGCGGCCAGCGCGGCGCAAACGTCGTAG
>JASHWN010000324.1 GCA_030044035.1 Xanthobacteraceae bacterium | reverse complement strand
CCGAGCCCCAATACCCGGCGGATCAGGAAATGCTGCAGCAGCACGCCGAGCACGAACAGGACCGGCATCGACACGAACAGCGAGGCCAGCGGATCGACGCCCCAATAGGTCGCCAGGAAGAAGCTGATATACATGCCGATCATCACGAACTCGCCCTGGGCGAAGTTGACGATCTTGACCACGCCGAAGATCAGCGTGACGCCGATGCTCACCAGCGCGTAAACACCGCCGATGAGCAGGCCGTTGACCACCGCCTGGGCGAGAATTTCCAGCATTTTCTTTCGCGCGAACGATCAGGCCTTCAGCAGCGGCGCCCGCGCTTCGCCTTGCGGAAACACGGTTGCCAGATCGGCGTGCTGCCATTGCACGCCGACCGGATGGGCGTAGATGTTCCTGCCGTCCGCGCCGAATTTGACCTTGCCGCCCGGACACATCGCGGCGTAGCCCGACGACACGTCGAGCGCGGCGATGGCGTCGCGGACTTTTTGCGGATCGGTCGACGCGGAGCGCTCCAGCGCGTCGGCGATCATGAAGGTCTGCGCCACCAGGCCGCCGGCGTACTCGAACAGAAACTCGCCGTACTGCTTCTGATACGCGGTGTTGACCTTCTGCGAGTCGGCGTTCATGTCGTGGTTCCAGTGCGCGACGCCGAGCAAACCTTCGGCGAGAGTGCCGACGTTCTTGTAGAAATCGGGAATGACGAAGCCGCCGGAGCCGCCGTTGATGGCGATCTTAAGCCCGACCTGCTTGATGGCGCGGATGATCAGGATGAGGTCGTTGAGGTAGGACACCGGGAACAGCATGTTGGCGCCCGACGCCTTGACCTTGTTGAGGAGCGGGCTGGCGTCGGTCAGGCCGGCCGAATACGGCTCGAACATGACGATTTCGACGCCCTGGCCGGGCGCCTGCTCGCGCAGCCCCTTCGACGTCGCGGTGCCGAATGCGGTGTTTTCGAAGATCACCGCCACTTTCGGCTTGTCGCTGACCAGCTTCGACATTTGCAGCTGCGCCAGCGCGAACTGCGAGGCGCGCGCGAACGGCGTGAATGTATAGTGGCGGCCGACATTGAGCTGGTCGCTGCTCGATCCGGTCAACAGCGGCATCTTGGCGCGCTCGGCGACCTCGCTCGCGATCAAAGTCAGCGCGCTGGCGAAGCAGCCGTGGATCGCCGAAAGCTTGTAGTTCGAGATCAGGCGGTCGGTCTCGGTGCGGGTCACCGTGGTATCGCTCTGCACGTCGGAGACGATCAGATTGAGCTTGGCGCCGCCGAGCGATTTGATGCCCCCGGCATCGTTGACCATCGCCACCGCGAGCTTGGCGGCGTTGACGCAGCCTTGGCCGATCTGGGCGAAGCTGCCGGTCACCGGATAAAGGCCGCCGATGTTCACGGCTTCGGCCGCCTTGGCGCGCAACGGCCATGCCGAGACGGCGCCGGCCGCCAGCGCGCCGCCGGCAGTGCGGACCAAGAAATCTCTGCGGCCCTGCCGCGTTCGCGACGCAGCGCGCTGTGCTTTCGCCTTTGCCATCTGCTCCTCCCTTTTGAAACTTGCGCCGGCGCTGCGCGCCGGTGGCGCCGCACGGCATCCGCAAAGCGGCCGTTGGCGGTTTCCTGCGATTGTATACAATATTATTTTTATGATTGCAAACACTGGGCCGCTGCTTTATGACTTGGCTTTCCGAGGTTTGCCGATGGCGGTCGCGACATCATTGCGAAACTCCCGGGCACGGCGCGCCGCGGCTTTGCCCAGGCGGGCAGCCGCCCCCGCGCCGCCGAAACGGCGACCACGCCGGCCGCGGCGGGCGGCCATCGCCGACGTCATCGCGGCGCGGCTGGAGGAAGACATCGTGCTGGGTCGTCGCCATCCGCGCGAGCGCCTGGTCGAGCAGGAACTGTGCGACCGCTTCAACACCCATCGCGGCGACGTGCGGCTGGCTTTGTTCGAGCTGGAAAAGAAGGGTCTCATCGTGCGCGTGCCGAACCGCGGCGCCACGGTGCGCGATCTGACGCCGCAGGAAGTCCGGGAGATCTACGCGGTGCGCGAGGAATTGGAGGTCATGGCGGCGCGCATCTTGCCGTTTCCGGTCGCCGCCGCCGATCTCGCCAAGCTCGACGACCTGCAGAAGCGGCACAGCGCCGCGGTCGACGCCGGTGACATGCTCACGGTGTTCCACACCAACCTGCAATTTCACCAGACCATGTTCGGCCTGTGCGGCAACGCCTGCCTGATCGAGACCATCGAACGTTTGGCGCGGAAGGTGTATGGCATCCGCTCCTATGCCAACGCCTTTCCCGAGGCGCTCGACCGCGTGCGCCGCGACCACGTCGAGATCGTCGAGGCGCTGCGGGCCTCGCGCCGCGATGAGTTGATCGAACTGACGCGCCGGCACCTGCGGCCGTCGCCGGCGGCCTATATCCGCGCCTACGAACGCCGCTTCGGCAATGCGCCGACACCGGCGGAGGCTTTTTGATGACGCGCATTCTCATCACGGGCGCGGCCGGCCAGATCGGCAAGGCGTTGCGCGAGGGCTTTCGCGGCTCCTATCCGCTGCTGCGCCTGCTCGACGTGACGCCGCTCGGCGCCGCGGCGAGCGGTGAGGAAGTCGTCAGCGCCGACATCCGCGACATCGCCGCCATGGAGGGCGCCACCGCCGGCATCGATTGCGTCGTGCATCTGGCCGGCCAATCCACCGAGGCCGGATGGGACAAGGTGCTGCCGCTCAACATCGAGGGCTGCTACAACGTGTTCGAGGCGGCGCGCCGGAGCGGCGTCAAGCGCATCGTGTTCGCCAGCTCCAATCACGCCATCGGCTTTCATCGCCGCGAGCGCTTCATCGACAACGCTGTGCTGCCGCGGCCGGACACGCGCTACGGCGTATCGAAGGTGTTCGGCGAGGCGCTCGGCCGGCTCTATGCCGACAAATACGGCTTGAGCGTCGCCTGCCTGCGCATCGGCAGCTTCGTCACCCCGGACCGGCCGACCGATGCGCGCCAGCTGCTCACCTGGATCAGCCACCGCGACATGGTGCAGCTGATGCGCCGCTGCATCGACCATCCGCATTATCATTTCGTCGTCGTCTACGGCGTGTCCAACAATTTGCGCAGCCGCTGGGACAACACCAACGCCAAATTCCTGGGCTATCGGCCGCAGGACGATTCGGAAAAATTCGCCGCCGAAATTCTGGCGCAAGGCAACAAGGAAAACGAAATCGCCGCGCAGTTCCACGGCGGCTTCTACACGCCGATGGAGTTCGCCGGCGATCCGGACGCGATCGAGTAAAGACAATGATTCAACTGTCATTGCGAGCGAAGCGAAGCAATCCAGTACGGCGCCGCCGTTCTGGATTGCTTCGTCGCGGAGCTTGTCATCGGGCCGGCCACTTCGGGCTGGACCCGTTGGCTCCTGGCAATGACGAGCACTGATGCCGAGGCGGGCGTGGCCGAGCAGCAAGACCAACAACAACGCGGGTTGGCGCGCGGGCTGACCAATTACGGCGACGCCGACTTTTCGCTCTATCTGCGGCGCTCGTTTGCCAAGTCGATGGGCTATGCGGCCGACATGCTGGCGCGGCCGATCGTCGGCATCGCCCAATCGACGAGCGGCTTCAACAATTGCCACCGCCACTTTCCCGAGCTGGTCGAGGCGGTCAAGCGCGGCGTCATCGCCGCCGGCGGCCTGCCGCTCGATTTTCCGACCGTGTCGCTCGGCGAAGTTTTTCTGCATCCGACCAGCATGATGTTCCGCAATCTGATGGCGATGGACGTGGAGGAGATGATCCGCGCCCAGCCGATGGACGCGGTGGTGCTGATCGGCGCCTGCGACAAAACCGTGCCGGCGCTGCTGATGGGCGCCGCCTCGGCCGATCTGCCGGCTGTCGTGCTGATCGGCGGGCCGATGCTGCCGATGGCGCATCATGGCGAGCGGCTCGGCGCCTGCACCGATTGCCGGCGCTTCTGGGCCAAATACCGCGCCGGCGAAATCTCGGCGCGCGACATCGACGACATCGAGGGCAACCTCGCCACCACGACCGGCAGCTGCGCGGTGATGGGCACCGCGAGCACCATGGCGTCGATCGCCGAGGCGCTCGGCATGACGCTGCCCGGCACCGCGGCGATTCCAGCGGTGCATGCCGACCGGCTGCGCGCCGCCGAATTAAGCGGCCGCCGCGCCGTCGAGCTGGTCGGCGGCGCGCTGCGGCCGAGCCGCATCATCACCGCGCAGTCGATCGAGAACGCGCTGCGCGTGTTGCTCGCGATCGGCGGCTCCACCAACGGGCTCATTCATTTGACCGCGATCGCCGGCCGCGCCGGCGTCGACGTGTCGCTCAAGCGCCTGAACGAATTGTCCGACCAGACGCCGATCCTGGTCGATCTCAAGCC
>JASHWN010000323.1 GCA_030044035.1 Xanthobacteraceae bacterium | reverse complement strand
AAGGACGCCAGCGAGATCAAGGTGGCGCTCGCCGACAAGCGCGAGTTCGACGCCGCCATCGTGCTCAAGGACCA
This sequence comes from Xanthobacteraceae bacterium, assembly GCA_030044035.1. Taxonomy (GTDB): domain Bacteria; phylum Pseudomonadota; class Alphaproteobacteria; order Rhizobiales; family Xanthobacteraceae; genus BOG-931. Next base: position 2,614 of record JASHWN010000323.1, on the reverse strand, counting down.
GCGCAGCGATCTCGCCGTGCTGCGCATCAAGGACGCGCACGAGCGCTTTCCGACCTTGGAGTTCGGCGATTCCGACCGGCTGCAGGTCGGCGACGTGGTGCTGGCGATCGGCGATCCGTTCGGCGTCGGCCAGACCGTGACCCACGGCATCGTCTCGGCGGTGGCGCGCACCGAGGTCGGCATTTCCGATTATCAGTTCTTCATCCAGACCGACGCCGCCATCAATCCCGGCAATTCCGGCGGCGCGCTGGTCGACATGAGCGGCCATCTGATCGGCATCAACACCGCGATCTTTTCGCGCTCCGGCGGCTCGCAGGGTATCGGCTTTGCCATTCCCTCCAACATGGTGCGCGTCGTGGTCGCCTCGGCCAAGGGCGGCAGCAAGGCGGTGCAGCGGCCGTGGCTCGGCGCCAAGCTGCAGCAAGTCACGCCCGACATCGCCGACAGCCTCGGGCTCAAGCGGCCGAGCGGCGCGCTGGTCGCGAGCGTGGTCGCCGATAGCCCGGCGGCGCGCGCCGGCATCCGCACCGGCGACGTGATCGTCAGCGTCGACGGCGCCGAGGTCGACGATCCGAACGCCTTCGATTATCGCTTCGCGACAAAACCGCTCGGCGGCACGGCGCAGATCGCGCTGCTGCGCCAGGGCCGCCAAACCATCGTGGCGGTAGCGCTGCAGCCGTTGCCGGCAACGCCGCGCGACGAGATCGAAATCGGCGCCGCGTCGCCGTTCCGCGGCGCCACCGTGGCCAACCTGTCGCCGGCTCTGGCCGACGAGTTGCGGCTCGATCCACAGGCCAACGGCGTCGTCATCACCGCGGTGGCCGACGGCTCGCCCGCGCAGTCCATCTTTCAGCCCGGCGATATCGTGGTCACCGTCAACAACGAGCAAATCGCCAAGACCGCCGATCTCGAGCGCATCGCCAAGTCGGCAAGCCGCTCGTGGCGCGTCACCTTCCGCCGCGGCAATCAACAGATTTCGCTGATGTTCAACGGATGACGATGAGCTCACCGCCGTCGCGATACGCGCGCTGGTGGATGCCGGCGTGGCCGGGTCTAGGCGCGTTCTTCGCCATAGCGCTGCTGCTGTGGGCGATGACGCAGCTTGGCTGGAACACCGTGACTGCCTCCAGCCGGGCGGCCTTCTGGCAGGACATCCTGATGGGCCTGGCCGCCGCAGTCGCCGCGGGAATCGTCGGCAGTCTGGCGGCACTCGCGGCAATCGCCAGCCAAGTCGGCATCCGTCGCCACTCCTACGGCGCGCGATCGTTGCGGATTCTGTTGCTGACGATCGTTGCGGTTTGCCCACTGTGCCTGGTCGGCGAGTTCGTCAGCATCGAAACTCACGGGCTGTGGGCGCCCCGGGGCGTGGACGCGGCAGTAGTGCCGCTCGCAGCGGCCTTGCTGATCGCATGGCCGGTCGCTCACTTGGCCGGACTTGGCTATGGCATCGCGGCACAGTTCGATCGCGCCGAGCGCCCGATTCTCGGCCGCTTCGGGGCCTGTTTGAATTGCTTTGGCTTGCTGCTGTGGTACCTCAGCATCATCGTATATCCGCCAACGCCCAACCTCAGCATTTAGGGTTGCAGCGGCGGCGTGCGTCCACCATTTTCGCCACATGGCCAAACGGGCAGCCCAGACAAGCCTCTTCGCCGCCGCCGGTCTCGACCGCGACGCGCCGCGGCCGCTCGCGGACAAGCTCCGCCCGCAAAACCTTGCCGAGGTGGTTGGGCAGGATCATCTGCTCGGGCCGGACGGCGCGCTCACCCGCATGCTGGAAACGCGCTCGCTCGGCTCGCTCGTGTTCTGGGGGCCGCCCGGCACCGGCAAGACCACGGTGGCGCGGCTGTTGGCGCACGCCACCGCGCTTTATTTCGAGCAGATTTCGGCGATCTTTTCCGGCGTCGCCGATCTGAAAAGGGTGTTCGACGCGGCGCGGGCGCGGCGCGAGACCGGGCAGGGGACGCTGCTGTTTGTCGACGAAATCCACCGCTTCAACCGCGCCCAGCAGGATTCGTTTCTGCCGGTGATGGAAGACGGCACCATCGTGCTCATTGGCGCCACCACCGAGAACCCCTCGTTCGAGCTGATCGCGCCGCTTTTGTCCCGCGCCCGCGTGCTGGTGTTCAAGCCGCTCGACGCCGCGGCGATCGAGAAGCTTATCGCCCGCGCCGAGGCGATCGAAGGCAAAACCTTGCCGCTCGACCAAGAGGCGCGCGCCTCGCTCATTCGCATGGCCGACGGCGATGGCCGCGCCGCGCTCACGCTCGCCGAAGAAGTGTGGCGCGCCGCGCGCCATGGCGAAACCTTCGACGCCGCCGGCCTGCAGGAGGTGGTGCAGCGCCGCGCCCCGATCTACGACAAATCGCAGGACGGCCATTACAATCTCATCAGCGCGTTGCATAAATCGGTGCGCGGTTCCGATCCCGACGCCGCGCTCTATTATCTCGCCCGCATGCTCGACGCCGGCGAGGACCCGCTCTATCTGGCGCGCCGTATCGTGCGCATGGCGGTCGAGGACGTCGGGCTGGCCGACCCGCAGGCGCTGGTCGTCGCCAACGCCGCCAAGGACGCCTACGACTTTCTCGGCTCGCCGGAAGGCGAGCTCGCGTTGGCC
>JASHWN010000035.1 GCA_030044035.1 Xanthobacteraceae bacterium | reverse complement strand
GCCTGCCTCGAGCTTTTGCGCGCCATCGGCTTCCGTCCGGAAAATCTCATCCTCTGCGACACCAAGGGCGTGATCTACGAAGGCCGCAGCGACGGCATGAACCAGTGGAAGTCCGGCTTCGCGGTGAACACCAAGGCGCGCACCTTGACCGACGCTCTGGCCGGCGCCGATGTGTTCTTTGGTCTGTCGGTGAAAGGTGCGGTGACCAAGGCGATGGTCAAATCGATGGCCGACAAGCCGGTCATCTTCGCCATGGCCAATCCCGATCCGGAAATCACCGTCGAGGACGTGGCCGCTGTCCGCTCCGACGCCATCATGGCGACCGGCCGCTCCGACTATCCGAACCAGATCAACAACGTGCTGGGCTTTCCGTACATCTTCCGCGGCGCCCTCGACGTACGCGCCCGCGCCATCAACATGGAGATGAAGATCGCGGCGGCGCACGCGCTCGCCGAACTCGCCCGCGAGGACGTGCCGGACGAAGTGGCGGCGGCTTACGGGGCGCGGCCGAAATACGGCCCCGATTACATCATCCCGGTGCCATTCGATCCGCGGCTCATCTCGCATGTGCCGGCGGCGGTCGCCAAAGCCGCCATGGAGTCCAAGGTGGCGCGGCGGCCGATCGCCGACATGGAGGCCTACCGCGAGCAATTGCGCAGCCGGCGCGATCCGATCGCCGGCGTGCTGGCGCGCATTTTCCAGGAGCTGCGCCGCCAGCCGCGCCGCGTGGTGTTCGCCGAGGGCGAAGAGGAGCAGGTGATCCGCGCCGCCGCGAGCTTCGTGCATCAGGGGCTCGGCAGCGCGCTCTTGTGCGGCCGCGAAAACCGCGTGCGCGAAACCGCCAAGGCGCTCGGCGTCGAGCTCGGCGGCGGCATCGAGATCATCAATGCCGCGCTGTCGCGGCGCAACGCCGCCTATGCGGCGTATCTGTACGAACGCCTGCAGCGCCGCGGCTTTTTGCAGCGCGACTGCCAGCGTCTGGTCAATCAGGACCGCAACCACTTCGCGTCCTGCATGGTGGCGCTCGGCGACGCCGACGCCATGGTGACCGGCGTCACCCGCAATTTTTCCGTCGCGCTCGATGATGTGCGGCGCTGCATCGACGCCAAGCCCGGGCATCGCGTCATGGGCGCGTCGTTGGTTCTGGCGCGCGGGCGCACCGTGCTGGTCGCCGACACCGCGGTGACCGAGATGCCGACCGCGCAGGATCTCGCCGAGATCGCCGTCGAAGCGGCGCGCGTGGCCCGCGCACTCGGTTACGAGCCGCGGCTCGCGCTGCTCGCGTTTTCGACCTTCGGCCATCCGTCCGGCGAGCGCTCCGAGCGCGTTCAGGAAGCGGTGCGGCTGCTCGACCGCGAACGCGTCAATTTCGAGTACGACGGCGACATGGCGGCCGACGTGGCGCTCAACATGGAAGCGCGCGAGCCGTATCCGTTCTGCCGGCTGTCGGGTCCGGCCAACGTGCTGATCATGCCGGCGTTCCATTCCGCCTCGATCTCCACCAAATTGCTGATGGAGCTCGGCGGCGCCACCGTGATCGGGCCGATGCTGGTCGGGCTCGATCGCTCGGTGCAGATCGTGCCGCTCGGCGCCAACGACGCGCAGCTCGTCAATATGGCGGCGCTCGCCGCCTATCAGGTCAGCGGCTGATTTTTCGCACCGGACGCCACATGCAAACCCGCAAGCTCGGCAGTTCGGGCCCGGACGTATCGCTGGTTGGGCTCGGCACCAACAATTTCGGCGGCCGCATCGATAGGGCGGCGGCGCGGCTCGTGCTCGACAAGGCGTTCGATCTCGGCATCACGCTGATCGACACCGCCGATGTCTACGGCGACAAGGGCGGCTCCGAGGAAATCCTGGGCCAGTTGCTCGGCCCGCGGCGCCAGCACGTCGTGCTGGCGACCAAATTCGGCCTGCCGATGGATGAAGCAGGAAAGCTGCGCGGTGCGTCGCGGCGCTACGTGATGCAGGCTGTCGAAGCGAGCTTGCGGCGGCTCAGGACCGATTGGATCGACGTTTATCAGATGCACTATCCCGACCCTGCGACGCCGATCGACGAAACGCTGCGCGCGCTCGACGAGCTCAAGCAAGCAGGAAAAATCCGCTTCGTCGGCTGCTCCAATTTCTCGGCCGCTCAGCTCGAGGAGGCGCAGAGCGCCGCCGGGCGGCAGCATCTTGTCTCGTTCATCTCTTGCCAGGACGAATACAGTCTGCTCGAGCGCGAGCTGGAAAAGGACCGGCTGCCCGTGATGCAGAAATACGGCCTGGGCCTGTTGCCGTATTTCCCGCTCGCCAGCGGCTTGTTGACCGGCAAATACCGGCGCGGCGCGCCGCTGCCGCCCGGCTCGCGGCTCGCCAACAGCGCGCGCCATGCCGACGACCTGCTTACCGCGCGCAACTGGCGCACCGTCGAGGCGCTGTCGGCGTTCGCCGCGGCGCGCGGCCGCACGCTGCTCGAACTGGCGATGAGCTGGCTCGCCAGCCGGCCGTATGTGTCAAGCATCATCGCCGGCGCGACGCGGCCCGAGCAGGTCGAGCAGAACCTCGCCGCAATCGGCTGGGTCCTCACCCCGGCTGATTTGGCCGAGATCGACCGCATAACCCTTTAACCGCACCGCAAGTTTCCGCTGCATCGATTCACAGCCGCGAAACTTCTGTTGGTTAACGTCGCCGCATGCAGGACGCCACAGTAGCAACGCCGCTTGCGCTCGAAATCCAGGGCTTGATCAAACGCTTCGACCGGCCCGCGGTCGACGGCCTCGATCTCTGCGTGCGAACCGGCGAGTTCTACGCTCTGGTCGGTCCGAATGGCGCCGGCAAGACCACGACGCTGCGGATGATCGCAGGGCTGCTTCGCCCCGATGCCGGCACGATCCGCATCGGCGGCATCGATGCGCGCGCCGACCCGGTCGCTGCCAAGCGCATCGTGGCGTGGATTTCCGACGAGCCGATGATCTACGACAAGCTGACGCCGCGCGAATATTTGGAGTTCGTCGCCGGGCTGTGGAGCGTCGAGACTTCGCTCGCGGCGGCGCGCGCCAACGAGCTGTTGGACTGGCTCAGCCTGGCGCCGCATGCCGACGAGCGCTGCGAAGGCTTCTCCAAAGGCATGCGGCAGAAGGTGGCGCTGGCCGGCGCGCTGGTTCACGAGCCGCGCGTCATCATTCTCGACGAGCCGCTGACCGGGCTCGACGCCGGCTCGGCGCGCCAGGTCAAGACCGTGCTGCGCGAGCGCGCCCAAGCCGGCGGCACCATCGTCATGACCACGCACATTCTCGAAGTCGCCGAGCGCATGGCCGATCGCATCGGCATCATCGCCGACGGCCGCTTGATCGCCGAGGGCACGCTCGACGAGTTGCGAGCGCAGGCCGGCATGCAGGCGAATGCGCAGGCGCGCGACGCCGGCAGCCTCGAAGAGACGTTCCTCGCGCTTGTCGCCGAACCGGCACAAGCCGCATGAGCGCTGCGGCCGGCACCGCGGTCTGGTTCGCACAGCACGAGTGGCGGCTCGCCTGGCGCGATTGGCTGTCGATGATCACCGCCGGCCGGCGCGAGCGGCTGCGCAAAGTCGTCGTCGGCATCGCCGCCTTCTTCGCCTTCATGCACGTCGTCGCCTCCTGGATGGTCGGCCGCTATGCCGACGCAGCGATCGATAAGCAGACGCTGATCGCCGTCACCGCGACCGCGCTCTTGTCCTGGCTGCTGATGATCTCGCAGGCGATGGAATCGATCACGCGCGCCTTCTATGCGCGTTCCGATCTCGATCTGATCCTGGCTTCGCCGGTTAAGAGCGATCGGCTGTTCGGTGTGCGCATCGCCACCGTGGCGCTGGCGACCACCATGATGGCGCTGCCGCTGGCGGCGCCGTTCATCGACGTGCTGATCGTGCGCGGCGGCTGGCGCTGGCTCGGCGCCTACGGGCTGATCGTGGCGATGGGCGCGGCGGCATCGGCATTGGCCGTGGCGCTGACGGTGGCGCTGTTCCGCGTGTTCGGCGCCAAGCGCACGCGGTTCGTCGCCCAGGTCGTCGCCGCCGTGATCGGCGCCGCCTTCGTGATCGGCCTGCAAGTCGCGGCGATCCTGTCTTACGGGACCATCTCGCGCGTCGCCGTGTTGCAGTCCGACACGCTGCTGGCGCTGGCGCCCGATGCCGGCAGCGTGCTGTGGTGGCCGGCCCGCGCCGCGCTTGGCGATGGTTGGGCGCTGGCTGGCGTGTTGGCCGCGAGCGTACTCATACTCGTTGCCGCAATCGCATTTGTCGCGCCGCGCTTTGGCGAATACGCCATTGCGGCTGCCGGCGCCGGCAATTCCAGCGCGGCGGCAGTGCGGCGCTCCACGACGTTCCGCGGCAAAAGCTCGCCGCGCAGCACGCTGCGCCGCAAGGAATGGGTTCTGCTGCGGCGCGATCCGTGGCTGATGTCGCAGACGCTGATGCAGATGCTCTACCTGGTGCCGCCGGCGTTGATGCTGTGGCGCAGTTTCGAGCATGGCAGCGGCGCGTTGCAGCTGCTCGTCCCGGTGCTGGTGATGGCGGCGGGGCAACTCGCCGGCGGCCTCGCGTGGCTGGCGATTTCCGGCGAGGACGCGCCCGACCTCGTCGCCACCGCGCCGGTGCCGGCAGGCTTCATCCTGCGCGCCAAGATCGAAGCGGTGCTCGGCGCCGTCGCCGTGGTGTTTGCGCCGCTCCTCGCCGCGCTCGCTATCGCCTCGCCGTGGCACGCGCTGGTCGCCGGCGGCGGCATTGCGATCGCCGCAGCGGCGGCCACCGCCGTGCAGTTCTGGTTCCGCAGTCAGGCCCGGCGCAGCCAGTTTCGCCGCCGCCAGGTATCGTCGCGGTTCGCCACTTTTGCGGAGGCCTTCTCGTCGATCGGCTGGGCCGCAACCGCCGCGGTCGCCGCGCTCAGCCTTTGGCTCGCCGTCATCCCGGCCGTGCTGTCGCTTCTTGTGCTTCTCGCCGCCTGGCTCATGAGCCCGCGTCCGCGCGACGCGTAGTTCAGTCGCACTGTCCAAGCGTCATGCCGTCGCGCGGCGACAGCCTCGACGTGGCGAACCCGAGTATGATTTAACGGCTGTTCCGGCGTGGCCCGCGCAACGCGGGCCAAGAGTTTGCGAATCCGCCTGCGGAGCCTGCAATGAAACGTCAGCCCGATTGGCTGTGGCCGAACGGCAAACGCGTTGCCGTCGTGTTCAACGTCTGTCTCGAGGCCTGGTCCGACGGCAAGGCGCCCGGCATCAGCCCGATGGGCAATCCGCTGCCGGCCGGCGTGCTCGACACCATGGCGATTTCCTGGGCCGCCTACGGCATCGAAGTCGGCATTCATCGGCTGATGGATGCGTTCGCCCGGCAAGGCGCCAAGGCGAGCGTCATGACCAACGCGATCATTGCCGAGCGCTCACCGGACACCGTCAAGGCGATTGCCGCAAACGGCCACGAGGTGCTGTCGCATTCCTACGCCATGGACGTCATCCCGGCGCTGCTTTCCGACGACGACGAGCGCAAGAACATCGCACGCTGCACCGCGCTCCTGCAAAAAGCCGCCGGGCAAAAAATCGTCGGCTGGCTGTCGCCGCGCGGCACCTCGAAGCCGTCGACGCCGGCGCTGCTCGCCGATGCCGGCTATCGCTGGTATGGCGACGTGTTCCATGCCGACCTGCCCTACGTCGAGCGCCACGGCAACAAGCAGATCGTCGCCATTCCGCTGTCCTATGACGTCAACGACATGCCGTCGATGAAATACGGCCATCCGCCGCGGCTGATGCTCGAAGCCTTCGACGAGGTGATGCAGATTGCGCGCGCCGGCGACGAGCTGCGCATCATCGACGTCACCAGCCACGCCCACATTTTCGGTCACCATCGCGGCGCGTATTTTTACGAAAAGATCATCGAGCGGGCGACGGCGGCGCCCGACGTTTGGGTCGGCACGCGCGCGCAAATCGCCGATCACGTGTTGAGCGCGGCGAACGCGTAGCAGTCCGCCGCATGATCAAGACAGGGAGAAGCCTCCAGTGATTCCGTTCGAAATGGTGGAGCCGGCCTCGTTGCAGGAGGCTGTATCCTTGCTCGATCCGCAGGAGCCGACCATCCGCCCGGTCGCGGGCGGCACGGCGCTGATGCTGATGATGAAATCCGGCGTGTTCCAACCGACGCGGCTGGTCTGCCTGCACCGCATCGAGCCGGAGCATGCGCGCATCACGCTTGCCGCCGACGGCGCGTTGCGCATCGGCGCCATGGCGACGCTGCGGCAGGTCGAGAAGGACGCCAATGTCGCGGCGCGGCTGCCGGTGCTCAAGCGCGCCATGCGCACGCTGTCCAATGTGCGGGTGCGCAACGTGGCGCGGGTCGGCGGCGCGCTGGCGCACGGCGATCCGCACATGGATTTGCCGCCGGTTCTGGCCGCGCTCGGCGCCCGCATCGCGATCGCCGGCCCGCAGCAGAGCCGCGAGATGCCGCTCGAAGAGCTTTATGCCGGCTATTACGAAACCGTGCTGGAAAAGAACGAGCTGATCACCGCCGTGACGGTGCCACCCCTCGACGGCCGCAAGGCCGCATACATGAAAGTCACCTCGCGCACGGCGGACGATTGGCCGTCGCTTGGGGTCGCAGTCTCGTTCGGGATGAAAAGCGGCGCGATTAGCGACCCGGTGGTCGTGGTCAGCGCCGCGACCGCAAAAGTCACCCGCATGAAAACCGCGGAGTCGGTACTGAACAACGCGGCGCCGGACGATGCAGCATTGCGGCGTGCCGGCGATGCGGCGGCAGAGGAAGCGGAGATGCTCTCCGATGCCCACGGCTCGGCGCCTTACAAGCGCGAATTGCTGCGCGTCTATCTGCGCCGTGCAGTCCGTGAGGCTCTGGATGGGAGCGCGGAGTAAATGCACCGATGACTGAGGTCGGGCGAGAGCTTCCGCGCCTCGAAGCGCGCGCCAAAGTGACCGGCCGCGCCGAATATACGCATAACCTGCGCCTGCCCGGCATGCTGTACGGCAAAGTGTTTCGCTCGACCGTGCCGCATGGTCGCATCCGCCGCATCGACACCGAAGCGGCGGGCGCACTCGACGGCGTACACCGCGTCGTCACCGGCGAAGACATCCGCAAGCTCATCCCCGAGCCCTATTACGGTCCGGCCTTCCACGATCAGCCGATCCTGGCGCTCGACAAAGTGCGGCATGTCGGCGAACCGGTCGCGGTGGCGCTCGCCGCCGATCCGCACGTCGCCGAGCGCGCCGCGCAGCTCATTGCCGCCGAATACGACGAGCTGCCGGCGGTCTATGACGAAGTCGCGGCGAT
>JASHWN010000322.1 GCA_030044035.1 Xanthobacteraceae bacterium | reverse complement strand
AACACTCTTCCCAGTACTCGTGCACGAACGGCTTGGTCGAATAGGCGCCCGGCTCGATGCGCAACATGCGGGTGCGGTTGCCGCGCTTGGTCTTCTGATCGAGCGAACCTGCGATAATCTTCTCGGAAAAGCCCGGTGGGTATCCGGGAATGGTATGCCACCCGGCCTGCATATCCAAGGTGTGAAATTCGTGATGCCCCTTGTCGAAAGCCATGGCGGCCTCCCGTGATGCCGGAACCGCGCAACGTCGCCGCATTGTGGGCGCGGAGTCAATGACGCGGGTCCAGCTCCCGCATCAGCGCGCGACGGCTCGCCTGCCGAGCCCGGCATCGCGCGCGCGCACGATCGCCTGATAGCGATGTTGGACCTGAATCTTATCGAACACCCGGGTGATGTGATTGCGTACAGTCTTCTCGGAGAGTCTAAGCGCGCTTGCGATCTCGGAATTGTCGAGTCCGTTGGCAATCCCCTCCAGAATGGCACGCTCGCGCGGCGTTAGGTCATCAAGCGGCAGACCGTTTCGCTTACGGGCCGACTCGTGCTGCGTCGTCAGAAAGCTCCGGATTTCAGCAATTAACTGCGCCCACGCGGGCTCGTCGAGCAACGGCATGTGATTTTGACTGTCAAGCTGAACAAAGCGGCAGTCTGGAATGAGGTTCGCCAAAAGATGGCCTTCTGCAATCGGAACAGCGCAGTCGCGTTCTGGATGGATCACGAGGACAGGGCATTGCAGTTTGCGGGCAGCTTCGCTCACGTCCACGCGCCATCCGATATCGAGTAGACGAACAGCCGTCTCAGGCGCGGTCGCGTGGCGCATCTGCTCGGCCCAGGAACGCAGGTAATCAAGCGAGCCGCCGGGCTGAAATGTCGATGACCAGACCTGCATGAAGGCATTGTTCTCCTGTCCCCAGCCGAAGCGCGTGAGCTCCAGCATCAGCCGCGCCCTTTCAGTCACCTCAGGCTTGCCAATACGCAGGCGTCCCCGCGCGTAGGTGCCGTACAGAACGAGATGACTGACGCGCTCCGGATAGCGCGCCGCATATTCGATCGCGACAGGGCCGCCCCAGCAGGTCGCAACCATCGGAAAGTGGTCGAATCCCGCAGCCTCTATGACGCAGGCGAGGTCGCTCACCCAGTTCTCGAACGACAGCTGATCGGTATCGCGATCCGAAAGTCCGCAGCCCCGCGAATCATGCCGCAGCACCGTGAACTCGGCGAACGCATCGAGCCATGGTCGCCAGGCGAGGCTGCGCCACTGGTGCTCGAGGTGGGTCAGCCAAGTTGCTGCCATGACCAACGGCGGTCCGTCACCGCTCGTCGCATATGCAAGCCGGACGCCGTCGGCAGCCTTGCAGAAACGGATGTCCTGGGGCATCGCGAATACCCAAACCGGCCCGGTTGAAGGGCCACCATAGCACAGGCTGGCGCCTCGCGCGGCGCAATTTTGCCGGACTCGGTCTAGTGCCGACAACGAGGCCGACAAGACCCCGCACACCTCGATTGCCAGCTTTTGGCACTTAGCGTCATTTCACGGCAGCGCAGCGTATGGTCGCTTCGGGGTAATAGCTGACATCCGGCGATGCTGTCGAAAGCGACGTCTGGCTCGCAAGCGGACGTGACAGCCAAATCCGGTTAAAGGGCTACTTGCACGCCAACGGCATAAATTGCGTTGGTTTCAATACGGTCGACCCTAGTCTCGTTCAGCCACTTAACATTATCGGCCTTTATCCGCGCCGCGGTCTGCGGTCCCGCTTGTTCGATGACCCACCGCAGACCCGATCCAAGAGCAACGATCCACCAGTCTTCGGGTGCGCGCAGGATCTGAAATCCGTCTTCCGCCACGACATCGGCATTGGCGATACCGCCGTCCCGAAACAAACGTCGCACCGACCCGACATCGGTAATGCGGTGCCAAGGATTGAAGGCGCTATAAAGATCTGGCCGTTCTTGTTTAATCGCTGCGAGCCAACGCGAATAAGCCGGCTCGAACATCCGCGGTCCCCATGTTGTGACTGCCAGCTTGCCGCCAGGCCGCACCATGCGCCACAACTCGCGGACTAGACCTTCCATGTCAGGCACAAAGAAGATGGAGAAAACACTCACGACAGCATCGAAGTGACCATCAGGGTAGCCAAGCGAGGTCATGTCGGCGCACCGGAACTCGACGTTGGACAGGCCAAGCGCCTTTGCCTTATCGCGAGCATGGTCGAGCAATCGCGCGGACAAATCGACACCGATTACGGAGCCGTTTGGCCCGACAATTTCCGCCGCCGGCAGCGCTGAGGCTCCCGTCCCGCAACCAACGTCGAGCACTTTCGCGCCAGCCTGTAAATTCAGATTGGTTACAGTGCGCTTTCCGATTAGCCCCCAAAAACTAAGAGGCGTGTCGTCGAAATGATCCGCGGCAGCATCATAGGTCGCCGCGGCCTTCTGCTTCGCTTTCCTAAGCGAGTCGTCCATCTAACCCTCAACGGGATGGGTCCGGGACGGCTCTAACTATACATCTTGGACTGGTCGGGGTGAATGTCCGCTCTCGCTTGGCCGCGCCGACAGGCTGATCGAATAGCCGGCTGTTGCTGCGGGGCGCTTAGGTCGTTGTTGGCACGTGGCGGACATGACGATGGGGTCCAGCGGTGTCCGCTTTCGGAGGCGAAGCGGCCGTTCGCTGACGGCATCAGCCGACTGCAATTTATCGGCCCTGGGACCCTTTCCGCATCCCTAGCACGCGGTCGACCATCGCGCCGGCCTCGCCCAGGTAATTCGCCGGATCGCACAGCCGCGCCAGCGCGGCGCGGTCGAGATGTTTGGTGATCTCCGCGTTCTCGGCGAGCAAGTCGACCAGCGGCCGGCCGGTCGCCACCACCTGGCGGCAAATGTCGTAGACGAGGTCGTGCGCGTATTGGCGGCCGAGATGGGGCCCGAGCCCCATCATCACCGCCTCCGATACGATCAGGCCTTTGGTCAGGTCGAGATTGGCGCGCATCTTTTTCTCGTCGACTTGCAGACCGGTCAGCACGAAGCGGGTCTGCGCCAGCGCGCCGGCGGCGAGGCAGAAAATCTCCGGCAGCACCAGCCATTCGATTTCCCACGGGCCGGTGGCGCGCTCGTGGTCCTCGACCATGGCGTCGAGCAACGCGGCGGCCTGCTGGCGCACCACCGAAGTCAGCGCGGTGATGTAGACCGATGAAATCGGGTTGCGCTTCTGCGGCATGGTCGATGACGAGCCGCGGCCCTCATGGAACGGCTCGTAGACTTCTTCGACTTCGGTCTGCATCAGCAACTTTATGTCGAACGCGATCTTGCCGCAGCTGCCGGTGACGAGGCCGAGGAAGCAGCCGACCTCGGCGATCGTATCGCGCACGGTGTGCCAGGCGATCGCCGGCTGACCGAGTTTCAGCTCCTGCATCAGCTCGGCCTGGACTTCGAGGCCGCGGCCGCCGAGCGACGACAAGGTGCCGGCGGCGCCGCCGAACTCGCCGACCAGCACCCGCGGGCGCAGCTCGCGCAGGCGCTGCTTGTGCCGCTCGAATGCTGCTAGCAGCGTCGCCATCTTGTAGCCGAACGTGATCGGCACCGCCTGCTGCAAATTGCTGCGGCCGGCCATCGCGGTGTCGCGATATTTTTTCGCCAATGCGGCGAGCGCGTCGGCAATGCCGTCGAGATCGGCTTCGATCAGCGCCAGCGCCTCGCGCATCTGCAGCACGGTCGCGGTGTCGGTGATGTCCTGGGTGGTCGCGCCCCAATGGCACCACTCGCCCAAGCTGTCGCGGCACAGCGCGACGAGCTGCTGCACCACCGGCAGGACCGGATAACCGATCCGCTCGGTCTGCACTTTCAGCTTGGTGAAATCGATCTCGTCGACATGGCAATGCCGGCAGATTTCCTCGGCCGCGTCCTCGGGAATGACGCCGAGCCGCGCCTGCGCGCGCGCCAGCGCCGCTTCGAAATCGAGATATTTCTGCACGCGGTTGCCGTCGGAAAAAGCGCGCCGCATCGCTTCGGTGGAAAAGATGTCGCGGAATATGGCGGAATCGATCAATGAGGTGGGCATCGGCGCAATTCTCCGAAATAGACGGCGCGCTTTGCCGGATGCGATCCGGCGCGCCTGCGGTGCGCTCTTCGCGCGCTATTGGCTTAACAAAATGGATTTGCGAAGCCCAGTCCCTTACCATGTGCGGCATGAACACGCGTCCGGATCAATCAGTTCAGGCCGACGCTCGCGAACTGCCGCCGCGCCTGCAAACGCTGCTGGCGGCGGAGTACCCGCGCTTTTCCGCCGGAGAAATGGCGCGGCGCCGCGCCGCCATCGAAGCGTTGCTCGAACAAAACGGCTGCGACCATCTCGTATTCTGCGGCGCCAACCGCTTCGGCTCCGCGGTGCAGTGGCTGACCGGCTGGCCGGTCACCACCGAGGCCGTCGGCGTGTTGACGCCCGGCGCGGCCGACGCGCTGTTCGTGCAGCATGTCAATCATGCGCCGCTGGCGCAGAAGATGGCGAGCGCCGCGGAAGTCGCCTGGGGCGGCGGCTCGTCGGTCGGCGCCGCCATCGCGGCATTGGAGCGCCGCGGTGCGCGCAACAATCGCGTCGGCGTGATCGGACCGCTGACCTTCGAGCAGCACGCCATGCTGGCGGCGCGGTTCGGCACGCTCGTCAATTTGAATCGGGCCTATGTGCGGCTCCGCCAAATCAAATCGGCCGAGGAGATCGACTGGATGCGGATCGGCGCCGCGCTGAGCGACCGCGGCATGCTGGCGCTGCGCGACGGCTTGCGGCCCGGCATGAGCGAGCGCGAGCTCGGCGATCTGGTCGAGCGCGGCTATGTGGCGCACGGCGGCACTACGGTCATTCATTTCATCGGCGTGACCGCCATGGCCGAGCCGCGGCTTGCCGTGCCGCCGCAGTTTGCCGGCAACCGCAGGGTGGCGCGCGGCGACATCGTGTTTGCCGAGATCAGCGCCGCGTTCTGGGATCATCCCGGCCAGGTGCTGCGCAGCTTCACGGTCGATAGCGAGCCGCCGGCGCTCTATCGCGATCTGCACGTGGCGGCGGACGCCGCCTTCGCCGCCGTCGCCGCCGTGCTCAAGGACGGCGCCATGCCGCGGCAAGTGATCGAGGCCGCCGGCGTGATCGAGCAGGCGGGATTTACGATTATTGACGATTTGTTGCACGGCTATGGCGGCGGTTATCTGCCGCCGGTGCTCGGCTCCAAAAGCCGGCCGAGCGCCCACGTTCCGGACGAGCCGTTGCGCGCCGGCATGGTGGTGGTGATCCAGCCCAACGTGGTGACGCGCGACCGCAAGGCCGGGGTGCAGACCGGCGAGATGGTGCGCATCACCGCGACCGGCATCGAAGCGTTTCACGCCGTGCCGCGCGGCTTTGCCCGGATTTGAGCGCGCCGCGACGCGGCATCGCGCTGCGTGCTTAACAGCGTCCTACCGTTTCATGGCGAAGCGGGCTATCGCCGATGCATCGATCGCCTGCGCGATCAACATCGTCGACAAATGCCCGGAAATCCGCGTGCGGCGTTGCGCTCGGGCAGCTGCGGGCGCGCGCGCTGAAAAATTTGTAAAGGTTATCTGTTCGATTCAAAGCGATCGATACACGCGCCGTAAAGAATACCGCTTCAAGCAATCTTCAGCATAGGCCGAGAACGGCGCATCGTTTCACCAATTCCATACCAGCGCCGTATCAATCTACCCGCCTGACAAAACAACAACTTCGTGGCGTCAGCAGGGGACCGGCGTGCGCACCAGCACCATCGTCATGATCGCCTTTGCAGTCGTGTTCGGACTGCTTGCGGTATTTTTGGCGAATGCCTGGCTCAACAACCGGGCCGACGAGGCGCGGCGCAGCCTGGAGGCATCGCGCAAAGCGCCGCCCCCGGAACGCACCATCGTGGTGGCGCGGCGGCCGCTGCGCTTCGGCGATGTACTCAATGCGTGGTCGCTGCGCGAGATGGAGTGGCCGCAAGGTTCGCTGCCGGACGGCGCGTTCGGCAAGCTCAGCGAGCTAACGGCAACCAAGCGCATCGTGTTGGCGCCGATCGAGGTCAACGAGGCGATCCTGGCATCGAAGATCACGGGACCGGGCGAGCGCGCCACGCTGTCGGCGATGCTCAAGGACGGCATGAAGGCCGTGACCGTGCGCGTCAACGACGTCGAGGGTGTCGCCGGCTTCGTGCAGCCGGGCGACCACGTCGACGTGGTGCTGACGCGGCCAGGCGACCGGAAAATCTCGGTCAACGACGTCATCGTGCAGAACGTCCGCGTTCTCGCCGTCGATCAGCTCGCCGATCAGACCAGCGAAAAACCGGTCGTGGTCAAGGCGGTGACGCTGGAAGTCGACGAGACCGAGGGACAAAAACTCGCGCTGGCCTCGGTAGTCGGCACGATGTCGCTGCTGTTGCGCAAGGCCGGCGAGGTCGCCGAGGACGCGCCGCGGCAACTGACGGCCACCGAGCTCGGTCAAGTCGCGCGGCAGACCGAAGACCCACGGTCGGTGACCATCGTGGTGACGCGGCCGACCAAGGACCTTTTGACGCGCGAAGAATACAACGTGCCGGTCGAGCGCAGGGGTGCGTACTCGGCCGCACTCCCAGCGCCGGCGATGGCGCACGACTGAGTTTGGGGGCCGCCGCGGCAAGGCGGCAGGGAACGGGACGACAGGTTCGGAAACGACAAAGCAGCGGCGGGGAGGCCGACGTGAACAGCCAGTACACAGTCAAACAAAACGCCGGCGGGGGCCGGCGGCTTCGGGACGGGACCACCGATGTTCGCGCGCTGCTGCGCGGCGCCGGTGCCGCGCTGGCAGCCGCGCTCGTGGCAGCGGCGGCGCCTATGGCGCAAGCGCAAGAGCAACCGCAAGGCCGCATCGTCGCGGCGAGCGTCGCGCACATCACTTCGGTCATGGTGACGGCGGGTAAGTCGCAAGACGTGCGCACCGATCGCGGCTTCGCCGACGTCATGGTCAGCGATCCCACGGTCGCCGACGTCAATCCGCTGACCGATCACTCGCTTTCGATTTTCGGCAAAAAGATCGGCGCCACGCGCGTCACGGTCTATGACCGCGACAAGCAGCCGGTGCAGATCTTCGACGTCACCGTGTCGTACGATCTCAGCGGGCTTGCCACCGAGATCGCACGCATCGCCGGCAGCGGCATCAAAATCACGTCGGTCGGCGGCCACATCATGCTGAGCGGCAGCGCGCCGGACGCCGCCACCCTCGACAAGGCCATGCTGATCGCCCGCCAGTTCGACGGCGGGGCGATCAACACCGTGCAGGTGATGCAGCAGCAGCAGGTCATGCTGGAAGTGCGTTTCATCGAAGTGGACCGCAACGCGAGCCGCGAGCTCGGCGTGCAGTGGAACATGTTCGGCGGCTCGTCGATCGCCAATATCGGCTCGCAGCTGCCGGCCAGTCAGCTGCCGATCACCCAGCCCGGCGGCGCGTTTCAACAGCCGGGCCTGAATTGCCCGATCTCGGTGCTGTGCGGCGGCGCCAACAGCACCACCAGTGTTGGCACGGCGCTTTCGCCGGTCGTCGCTGCCGGCGTGCTCTCGGGCTCGTCGCCCTACGGCTTTCTGGTCAGCAACCTCTCCAACGCGCTGCAGCTCGAGGTCAGCGCGCTCGAGCAAAACGGCCTCGCCCGCAGCCTGGCCGAGCCCAACCTCGTGGCGCTGTCGGGCGATACCGCGAGCTTCTTGGCCGGCGGCCAGATTCCGATCCCGGAAGCCGGCACGCTCGGCACGGTCTCGTTCGCCTATCAGCCTTATGGCGTCGGCCTGTCGTTCACCCCGACTGTGCTGCGGGACGGGCTGATCAATCTGATCATCAAACCCGAAGTCAGCGAGATCGACACTACCCATACGGTGACGGTGCTCGGCACGTCGGTGCCGGGCCTGATCACGCGCAAGGCATCGACCACGCTGGAATTGCGCGACGGCCAGAGTTTTATGCTCGGCGGCCTGTTGCAGAACACCAGCCAGAACGCCGCAGACCAGCTGCCGTGGCTCGGCGATGTGCCGGTGCTCGGCACCTTGTTCCGCTCCAGCCAGTATCAGAAGAACGAAACCGATCTGGTGATCGTGGTGACGCCGCACATCGTGCGGCCGATGTCGCCGCTCAACCCGGCCCACACGCCGCTCGACAATACCGTGCCGGGCAACGACATCGATTTCTTCCTGATGGGCCGCGCTGAAGTCAGCCCGGCGCTGGTGCGGCTTGCCGCCGGCGCAGTGAACCGGCCGTTTGTCGGCCATATCCTCGATCTGCCGAAAAAGGGAGGCGTCTATGTCTCGGTCAAGGACTAGGCGTCTGGCGCGGGTCGTGGCGGCGGCAACAGCCGCCGCCACGCTCGGCCCGATGCTTGGCGGCTGCTCCGAACTCTATTGGGACCGCCGCGATGCGATAGGGCTGAGCGCCGGCGATGCGATCGCCGCCAACGAGGCGGCGGAGACCATCGACCCCTGGCCACCCGCCAGCGGCAACACCAACCTCGCCTTCAACGGCCAGCGCATGCAGATCGCGGCCGAGCGTTACCGCACCGGCGCGGGGATCCAACCGGGCGATCCGATGGCGATGCAAGCTGTCGTCGTCCCGACCCCGCCGCCGTCGTCCTCTAACAACGGCACGCCGAACAACTCGAGCACCAGTACGACGACCGTCAATATCGTTGCGCCGGCCGGCACGACCGCGTCTTCGCAGTGAAATTGGCGGTCGCAACGAGAGCCTGAAGGCCATGCGCATCGGCCGATCGGTAACGCCGGGAGTCCAAGTCAGGGTGGTCGTGCTGACCGCCGACGACGGATTCGAGGAGCAGGTCCGAGCGACGTTCGGGGCCAGCAGCCAGATCGGCCTCGACGTCGTCAAAGGCCGGCTCGCCGAACGCGAGCAGATCGAGGTCGAGGGCGCCAGCGTCGTTGTTGCCGACCTCGACGGCGGCGACGAAGCGGAGATGCAGGCGCTCGACCGCCTGGTGACGCGGATCGGCAGCTGGCCGCCGGTCGTCGTGATCACGCAAGCTTTCGACGGCGGCGTTGCCCGTCGTCTGATGCAGATGCGGGTGGCGGACTTTCTGGTCAAGCCGGTGCCGCCGGTCGATCTGGTGCAGACCTGCGCGCGGGTCGCCAAGAAGCCGGCCAACACCGACAGCACCGAGGCGCAGATTTTCACCTATCTGCCGGCAGTCGGCGGCGCCGGCGTCACCACGCTCGCGGTGCAGACCGCGATGCTGCTGCTCAACAGCGGCGGCGCGCGCGGCAAGACCGCGACCTGCCTGGTCGATCTCGACTTTCAGCACGGCGCCTGCGCCGACTATCTCGACATCGAGCCGCGGCTCAATCTCGGCGAGATCGAACCGCGCCCGGAACGGCTCGACCGCCA
>JASHWN010000321.1 GCA_030044035.1 Xanthobacteraceae bacterium | reverse complement strand
TGGTTGCGGAAGAAATCGTAATAAAAGCCGTTCTCGATCACCGGGCCGATGGTCACCTGGGTGCCCGGCCACAGCGTCTGTACCGCTTCGGCCAGCACGTGCGCGGCATCGTGGCGGATCAGTTCGAGCGCGCGCGGATCGTCACGGCCGATGAACTCGATCTTGGCGTCCTGCGCGATCGGGTCGGACAGGTCGGCAAGGCGGCCGTCGAGCGCCATCGCCACTGTGCGCTTGGCGAGCGACGGCGAAATGGCCTTGGCGATCTCCAGGCCGGTGCTGCCAGGCGGGTATTGCCGCTGCGCGCCATCCGGAAAGGTTATGGTGATCGGGTTGGATTTCGCCGGCGCGCCGGCGGGATCATGCGCGGCTTGGGCCGCATTGCTCTCGGACATCGTCGTATCCCTGCTCACTCGCTGCCTACGAATGCAGGTAAGCGCGGGGCAGATATAACAGCGTTCATGGCCAGCACAACCCGCCTAAGCCATTGATATTCTCGGAAAACTGAAAAGTTTCCGCGGTGGCATGCGATTTTGGCGCCATGGAGTGGATACAAAGGGATAGGGACGTTGTGCGCCTCTCGCCGGGCCGTATTCGCTTCCTACATAGGGCGCGCAAACAGTTTGGGAGATGCCCCTATGACCCCGCAGGAAGCGCAATTGGTAGACGACCTTTTTGACCGTCTGGCGAAGCTCGAAAGCGCGCCGCGCGATGCGGCGGCCGAGCGCCTGGTTTCCGACGGATTGCGGCGGGCGCCGCATGCCGTCTACGCCCTGGTCCAGACGGCTCTGGTGCAGGACGAGGCGCTCAAACGCGCCGGCGCCCGCATCGACGAGTTGGAAGCGCAAACCGCCAATGCGGAACCGGCCGAGCAGCGGCCGGCAAGCTTCCTCGATACCATGCGCGAAGCGGTGACCGGCCGTGCCGCAGCGCGCGGCTCGGTACCGAATGTGCGGCCGTCGATGCCCGGCAGTCAGCCGCAAAACCGTCAGTCAGAGGGCGCTCAGGCGGAGAACTTTCAGCCCCAAGGCGGTCAGCCGCAAGGCGGAAATCCGCCGCCGCCCGGATATCCAGGCGGCGCGCCGTTCAGTCCCGGCGGCTCGTTCCTCGGCAACGCCGCCTCCACGGCGGCAGGCGTGATCGGCGGCTCGCTGTTGCTCAACAGCATCCGTTCGATGTTCGGCAACCAGGCCGGCAGCTTCGGATCGAAAAGTTCAGCCAGCGCGGCCGGCGACGCGACTTCGCCATGGAGCAACACTGCCGACCGCGGCGCCGCTAACGATGATCTCGGGCGCGGTCAGAGTGACGAGGCGGGGAAGGATCAACAGGGCGATGTCGAATCCGTCGCAGATACGGATGACGGCGATAACCCAGACGATAGTGACGACGCGGACGACGACGGTTTTGACGGCGGGGATTCGGACAGCGATAGCTACGACGTGTGACCAGAAGACCGCTCGCCGGCGACATTGGCGCGCTCAATCATACCTAACTCCGATTGGTGCGACTAACTGAGAAACTCGCGCCCGCGGGTGGCCGCCTTCTTGCGAATGCATGAAGCCGCACAGTAGGATCGGGCTATGGCCGCCCGCCCCAATGCCGCGCTCGCGCAGATTCACCAGCAGATCATGTGGAGCCGGCTGATCGCGGTGGTCGAGGAGCAGGCGCAAACCATGCTGCGCACGGCGTTTTCCACCTCGGTGCGCGAGGCTGGTGATCTTTCCGCCGGCGTGTTCGACCGCCACGGCCGCATGCTGGCGCAGGCCGTCACCGGTACGCCGGGCCATGTCAACTCCATGGCCAATGCGGTCAAATATTTCCTCGACGTCTATCCGCTCGCCGGCATGAAGCCGGGCGACCATTACATCACCAACGACCCGTGGCTCACCTCGGGGCATCTGCACGACATCACGGTGGTGACGCCGAGCTTTTATCGCGGCGAAGCGGTGGGACTGTTCGCCAATACCATCCACGTCGTCGATATCGGTGGCCTCGGCATGGGACCGGACGGCCGGCAGGTCTTCGAGGAGGGTCTGTCGATCCCGATCATGCCGCTCGCCCGCGAGGGCCGCATGAACGAGGACCTGTTGCGCCTCGTTCGCGCCAATGTACGCGAACCGCTGCAGGTCGAGGGCGACATTTACGCCTGCGCCGCGTGTAACGACGAGGGCAGCCGGCGTTTGATCGAGATGATGGACGAGTTCGAGATCGCCAATCTGGACCGGCTCGGCGATTCCATCATCGAGGCGTCGCGCGAGGCGGCGCTCGAGCGCATTCGCGCGCTGCCGGCCGGCACCTATCGCAACACCTTGACCATGGATGGCTACGACAAGCCGCTCGTGCTCGATGCCGCGCTGACCATCGCGGACAATGGCATTCACGTCGATTTCGACGGCACCTCGCCGGCCTCGAGCTACGGCATCAACGTCGTGCTCAATTATTGCCTCGCCTATACCGCCTTCGGCGTCAAATGTTTGGTCGCACCGGACGTGCCGAACAATGCCGGCTCGCTCGCGCCGATCACGGTCGCCGCGCCGGAAGGCTGCGTGCTCAACGCCAACCGGCCGTGGCCGGTCGCGGCGCGCCATACGGTTGGGCAAATGCTCCCCGACGTCGTCGCCGGCTGCCTGCACCAGGCGATCGCCGGCGGCGTGCCGGCCGAGGGCGCGTCGTCGCTGTGGAACCCGCAGATTTTCGGCGGCGGCTCGCTGGTCGACGAAGTCGAAGAGGGCACCGACACCAATGCGCTGCCGTTGTTCTCGACCGTGATCTTTCATTGCGGCGGCACCGGCGCGCGACCCGCCAAGGACGGACTGTCGGCCACCTCTTTTCCGTCGGGCGTGCGCACGATACCGGTCGAAGCCACCGAGAGCATCGCGCCGGTCGTGTTCTATCGCCGCGAATTTCGCGACGGTTCGGGCGGGCCCGGAAAATTTCGCGGCGGACTTGGCCAAATCATCGAAATCGGCGGCGCCGACGCCAATCCCGTTGCTCTGTTATGCAACTTCGAACGTGTGAAAAATCCGGCACGCGGCCGCAATGGGGGCGGAGCAGGGGCTCCCGGCACGGTGACGTTACGTTCCGGGCGGCCGATCCGGCCAAAGGGCCGGCAGACCGTGCCGCCGCGCGACGCCATGTGTCTGCATCTTCCAGGCGGCGGCGGCTTCGGCGATCCGCGCGCGCGCGATCCCGAGCGCGTGCGCGACGACGTGCTCGACGGTCTGATCAGCGCCGAGCAAGCCCGCAGCGATTACGGAGTGGCGATCGACGCGTCGGGATGGCTCGATCTTGCCGAGACCGCGCGCCTGCGTAACCGCTAGCAAACCAGAGGTGGCAGGATGACAGTCGACAATCGAAAGCCGCGTGCAGAAGGCGAGCATCATGCGGACCATCATCGCCACGAGGAGCACAGCCACGCCCATGACGACGCGCATGGCCACGGCCACGCGCACAAGCCGCACGACTGGCACTCGGAGAGCTACGTCGACGAGTGGATCAAGCGCGACGAAGGCCGTGAGGACGAACGGCGGCCGCGCATCAGGCAGATGGTCGCCATGGCCAAGCTGCCGCATGACGCGGCGATCGCGGCACTCGATATCGGCGCAGGCTATGGCTTCGTCAGCGAAGAAGTCTTGCGCGCTTTCCCCAACGTTCACTTGACTTTGCAGGACTTTTCTGCGCTGATGCTTGAACGCGCCCGACGCCACCTTGCTGACGCGGCCGGCCGAACGTCATTCGTGCTGTGCGATCTGACGGATCCCGGCTGGGTCAATCAGGTTGGCGGTCCGTTCGACCTGATCGTCTCGGCCATCGCGATCCACAATCTTCGCTCGACCGCGGCGATCGCCGCCTGCTATCGCGGCATCGCGCAACTGCTCAAGCCCGGCGCGCCATTTCTCGATTACGACCTGTTCGCAGTCGTCGGCGGCATCGAAACCCATATCGGGCTGATGCAGGAAGCCGGCATGAGCCGCGTCGCGCGCGCCTGGGACGACGGCCATGGCGCCATCATCGTTGCGCACGGCCGCCGCATAGTCTGACGGTGCCGCATTGGGCAACGCAAACCCGCCCCGCGGCGAAGATCGCGTCTTCACCGCGTGCAGGTCATGCCAAGCCGCTCGTCGGCGCGCGGCTATCGCAAGCGCGTTACGGATGCGCTACGGCGTGATCGGTTCGATCATGCGCTCGCGCGCGGGCGCGGCTTCCTTGGCGCGGCTCTGCTCCTGGCCGGAGACCGGCAGTTGCAGCACGGCGGCGCGCTGGCCCGGCATCAGCCGGGTCACCATCACGATCTGACCGCCCGGGAATTCGAGCGCGTCGTGATGCACATGCGGGTCGTCCATGTTGACTTGGCGGAACCGGGCAACTTTGTGCTCGACGCGAGCCTTGCCGAACAAACTGAAGGCGCGGTCGTACTGGACGTCGTCCTCGAACGCGATCTCGGTGCCGGGCAGCAGGCAAACCGCCACGTCCGGCTCGCCGACGGCCGAGAAGCCGCGGGTGATGGAGCGGGTAAAATCGGTCGTGACCAGCTTGTCGCCGACTTTCGCCGGCCGCGAAGCGACGAGATGCAGGCTATAGTCGCACATTAGAGGCACTCCTTTAGCTGAAAAGCCGAAAACGGCTCCTCGATCGTTGAACCCGGCTCTTGACCGAATGTTCCTTCGCGGCGCCGGCAGCCGCTGGTGGCGCGCATCGCTGCGTTTTTCGGTCGAGTGTCGGCGATGCGCCTTGATCGCGGGCCGCACCGATGCTTCGGTGCCCGAGGGGCCAGAAGGATGGACCAGCGCACCGCCGATCCGGCGATCGTGAACGACCGGCCGGACGCTCGCGCACAGCTTCCGAGTGCGGCAGCGCACCGCGTCGCTGGCCGAAAAATCCACAAAAATGAAAAAATCCGCAAGGATCACGTGCCGCGCGGCATCCTCTGCATGGTGCTTGCCACAATGCTGTTCTCCGCCGCCGCGGCCCTGACCAAATGGCTGGTCGGCATCTATCCGGTCGGCGAAGTGGTGTTCGCCCGCTCGCTGGCGTCGTTCCTGGTCTGCGCCGCCGTCATGCTGCCGATGACCGGACTTGCGGTCTACGCCACGCGCCGCCCCCGCGATCACTTGGCCCGCGGACTGTCGCAGGCCGTTTCGCAAACGCTGTTTGCGCTCGCCTTCACGCTGATGCCGCTCGCCGGCGCGGTCTCGATCAATTTCTCGGCACCATTGTTCGCCGCTTTGGTGTCGATTTTCTGGCTCAAGGAGCGCACCAGCGTGGCGCGCTGGACCGCGCTGTTGATCGGATTCGCCGGCGTGCTGATTGTGGCGCGGCCGGGCGCCAACTCGTTCTCGCTCGGCGCCCTGTTCGCGCTCGGCAACGCGGTGCTCTACGGCAGCGTCACGGTCGCGGTGCGCGGCATGAGCAAGACCGAATCTGCCAATACGCTGATGATCTGGCAGATCACCACGCTTGCGTTCCTTCACTCTTTCCTGCTGCTGTTCGGCTGCCGCTGGCCGGAGCCGATCGACGCCGCCATGATGTTCGGCAGTGGCCTTGCCAATGCGATCGGCCAGTATTTCTGGACCCAGGCGTTGCATCTTGCCCCGGCCGCCGCGGTCGCCCCGTTCTATTACCTGATGCTGGTCTGGGCGATCGGTTTCGGTTTTTTCGTCTGGGGCGACGTGCCGTCCGCGGGCCTGTTGCTCGGGTCTGCCATCGTCGTCGCCTCCGGTTTCTTTCTGTTCTGGCGTGAGGCGCGGCTGCAGCGATCGGTGGCGGCGCGCGCGGCCGACGACCGGTGATTGCAGAAGCGCTCCCTTGTCAGCACAACGGCCGGAAATCATCGGAGCAGATTTCGGGTGGCTCTCGCCCCGCGCCTTTTGGTGTCCTCAGCTTGTCGAAGCTGAGAGAATCGAAGGTGAAACATGAGCACCAAGCTCTACGGGACGGTCAGTCCCGAGCGACAGAAGACGATGAGCGGGCTGGAGTTCGTCAAGGGCCTGGCCAGCGGAGTGCTGCCGCTGAACACGATCGCACAGACCTTGGGCTATGACGTGATAGAGGCCGAAAGCGGTCGCGTCGTCATCGCGGTCGATCCCACGGACGCTCACCTCAATCCATGGGGCACGGTGCACGGCGGCCTCACGGCGACTATCCTCGATAGCTGCATGGGCCTCGCCGTCCAATCGACGCTGGAAAAAGGCGTTGGCAGTACGACGCTTGAGTTCAAGATTTCACTCGTCCGACCCGTCACGCTAGAGACGGGCCAAATCAGGGCCGAAGGCAAAGTCCTCAGCTGCGGCCGGCGGGTCGGCACTGCGGAAGGCCGCGTCACCGACACCAAGGGCCGGTTGCTCGCGCACGGCACGACGACGTGCCTCATTTTCCCGAGCTAGCAGCGGCGCGTTCCAGGCTAACGGGCCCATCCCTGCGGCGGTGACGAACGTAGCCATAACCTCCTTACGCGCATAAGGGGAGCGCGTAACGAACGCCTTCCTGTCGGCTCTTTTGGGTGCCACACGACGGCCATGAGTGGCATCGGCAGCAGTGAAGCCCCGATCCTTGCGGCGCCGCGCCGACCGCAAGCACGGGCCGGCCTGCGGCAATCGCTGCGCGCCGTGCGTGAGAACGCGCTGGTCGCTTACGACGAAGAGGATTTCAAAGCCGACATCATCGTGCGGCGCATCCTGTGGCGCCGCATGTTCATCATCAACGAGCCGAACGCCATCCGCCACGTCCTGCTCGATAATGCGGCGAACTACACCAAATCCGAGGTCGGCCGCCGCCTGCTGGAGCCGGGTCTCGGCCGCGGGCTCTTAACCAGCGAAGGCGACACCTGGCGGCGCCATCGCCGCATCATGGCGCCGTCG
>JASHWN010000320.1 GCA_030044035.1 Xanthobacteraceae bacterium | reverse complement strand
GCGGGCCGTAGCCCGGCGTCGGCCGCCACGTGTGGTACGGCACCATGATGCCGGGGCCGGAATATTCGGGGCCTTGATTGACGACATAGATCGGCGCTGGCGCGATCGGCAGCGGCGCGATCGGCGGGGCGAAGACGACCGAATGACAGCCGCATCCCGGGCCCACGATCGGGGCCGGCGGCGGAAGCGGCGGCGGTGGCGGCAGCGGCGCGACCGGCTGCGCATAGACGACGGCGGCGCTCGGCGCGCCACAGGTACCGCAGCCGCCGCCCCAGCCGCCCCAGCCCCAGCCGCCGGCCGACGCGAGCGACGTCATGCTGACGGTGAAGACCGCCGCAAGACCAGCGAGAACAACACGATGCAAAGACATGACACTCCCTGACTGACGAGCCTCCATTTCGCGGAGGCGGATTGCGACGGTCCGCAGCACGGACTGCCGAAAACAAATTTCACGACCCTTTGTGATGCTCACCTTGGTTTTGATGCTCACCTTGGTTTTGCAGGTCACGCTCCGGCTTCGCACCGCCGCCACCGATCTGCGGCTCAACGACAATGCCAAGCCCGTGACTCGGCGCGTATTCGGTCGCCGGATACTGCTGGGATTCGCTCGACCAGTAACGATAGTAGGTCGGCGCCGGCGGCGGCAGCTTGCGATTGGCCGGCGGCGGGATTTCGAGGCGGCCGACGCGCGGGCGCCGTCCTTCCGCCGGATAATAGCCAGGCGTCGGATAAACGAGTGTCGGCGGATACGGCCGCCAGATCACGGTCTCGGTCGCCATGTTCGGGCGATCGAGGCCGAACTCGCCTTCGACGATGCCCCATGATGCATCGATGCCGTGAATGTAGACGGGCACGTCGGGCCGGCCGGGAATGACGATCTGCGGCGCGCGCTGCGCGAGCGCCGATGACGCAGTGACGGCCAGCAAAAACAACGCGGCGCAGAGCAAACGCATGAATGGCCCGATGAACGGCAAGTCACGCGCATTGTAGGCAAGGCAGCGGCCGAATTGGTTTACAACCGCCGCTTTAGGCCGGTGAATTGTTTGGTAACATTAACGCGGGCTATCCCGCGCAGGCCGCTTTCGCTTAACGGCCTTCGTGCCAGACCAGCCGTCGCGCCAAAAAATTGCGCAGCATGGCCGCGCCCGCGCACAACAGCGCGAAGGCAAGCGCAACCGCGGCGATCCCGGCGATGCCGGCGGGCCGATCTGATAAGCCGCCCACGACGCCGAGCGGCGCCAGCTTCTTGAACAAGGCTGCCAGCGCACCGAGAGCGGCACCGCAGGCGGCGGCGTGGCTGATGCGCCACGGACGAAAACCGTCGCCTGAACGATAGAACGATGGCAGTGGCATTGCGATCTTTGGCGTTGTTGTTTCGCGCGCACGCGTCTATTCGGCGGCCTCGGCCGCAACCGGCCGGCGCGCCGCAATGCCGGCAAGGTCCGGCAGCACCAGGCGCAGGATCTCGGTCTCGTCGCGGGCCACGAGTTCGGCGCGCTCGCCGTCTTCCAGATGAAATGCGGAGAGCTGACGGTACCCGGCGTCACCGACGATGCCCGAGCCGCGCACCACCAAATAAACGCTGCGGCCGTCGGCGCGGTAGGTGGCGCCGCGCTGCACGCGGACCAGCTCGGCGGCGCATTGCCGTTCGGTGAATGAGCCGAGTGGCTTGTAGGCGACGCCGGCCGCTTCGGACAGCGGCAGCCATTCGTAGTTCGCCGGATCGACCATGATCGGATCGCGGTAGCGCGGCTTCGGATATTCCATGCGCTCGCCGTGGACGTGCTCCCAGATCGCCTGGTAGCCGTCGGTGGCGCGGCGGCCCTCGACGTCGTCGTTGCGGCGGAAAATGCCGCCCTCGAAGGTGCCGTACTTTTTCAGTTCCTCGGTGCCGGCGTAGACTTGCTCGCGCGACAGATATCCGCTGCCGCTGGCGCCGCCGAATTGCAGCACTGCGGTGGTCGAGCGGCCGTCCGAGCTTTGCGGGCCGTACGGCGCGCCTTCCGGGAAATAGCCGAAGCTGCCGGCGGCCATTTTGCCGTTGCGGTCGAAATTCATCGTGCCTTCGAGCTGAAAGCGAAACTGATCGAAATTATGCCGGTGGCGCGGCGAGGAAAAATCGCCCTCGAGTTGCCCGACGTTGAACTGGAAATTGCCCGGACTGCCGGGCGTGCCGTTGAGCAGATGCCGGTAATGAAAGGTGCCGCCGCGATGCTGCAGGCCGCGCTTCCATTCCACTTCGTCGGCGTGAACGATGTTCATCTTCGTGCCTCCTTGCGGCGATTTACGGCAATCATCGATCTCAAAAGGCTCGCCGTGTCGCGGTCGCTCGGCAGCGATCTTAATCGGACTTCGGGGCTCTGTCAGGGGGTGGCGTAGAGTACCCAGGGAGCTATTGGCCAAGTGCCGCATCAAGTCTGATCGTCGAACCGCGAGGCCGCGCCTTCGACCGCGATTCTGAGACCTGCCGACTCGGGATGTTACTGAGCTACCAGCGCAACCTTACCGACAGTGGGGGAGGCGTCCGAAGCGGCTTGGCCATTGCCGACGATGGTCACCGCGAGACCATCTTCGGGCAAGCCTTCCGACAGCAGCCGTCGCATCAGCGGCGTTACATTATAGCTGCGCGATTGGCGGGTGGTGTTCGGCGGCGCAACGCCGAAGAAGTTGAGCGTTCCGACATAGTGCGGATCGGACGCGCTCGGCGTTGCTGCCGGCGGCAGCCCGAGATAGATCTGGTAGATTATTCCGGGCTGCTGCGCCGCGCGCAGGTCGTCCAGCACCAAAAACAGGGCGCGCTGCGCAACCAGCTCCGCGAGTTGCCCGCGTAAATTGCTCGCATTGCCGTTCGGTAAAAGCTGAACGCGCGTGACCTCCCCCGCAAGGTTCACCCCGCTCGCGGCAGCGACGAGCTGACCGCTCACGGGCGCAGCAGGTTGGGCGGCGGCGGCGCAACCGGAAACCACCAGCGCGGCGAGCACCAATCCGATGACGCATTGCGGCAATCTGGCCATGGCGGCAGCCTCGATAACAGAAGGTGCATCGGCACGTTCCCAAGCGCCGGCCTATTATCTATTGCGTAAATGAGCGACCACAAGGCGAGCGACCATCCGCCGCTCGCCTTGTGACGTTTCACTGTGTGCGCCGCCATCCGAAATACACCGGACGCTTATTGCATAATGCGCAGCCGCGCTGCGCCACCCTGCCAATGCGACCTCATTGCGAAACCAACTGAACCTGACCGATGCTCGCCCGTGCGTTTTCGGCGGCCTCGCCTTGCGGCACCAGCGTCACCGCCGGAGTTTCGTTGAGCGCGCCGCTGGCCTGCAGTGCCTTGATCTTGTCGGTGACATTGATGCTGAACGTTCGCGGCATCATGCCATTCATATCGGCGCCCACCATGGTGACGCCGAAGAAATTGATGGTGCCGACATAATTCGGACTTTCCGGGCTCGGCGACGCACCCTGCGGCAGGTCGAGATAAACGTTGTAGACGACCCCAGGCGGCGCCTCGGCCTGCACGTTCTGGAGAACAAGGTAAACGTTCTTGTCGTCAAGCGACTTGATCTGCTCGCTCAGCGTTCTGGCGCCGGGCGCGACCGCGGCGGGGCGGGCCAGGTTGAGGTGCAACGGCGTGCGCGCGACCTCGGTCGGCGATGTAAGCGCCGCCAGGAGTGCTGGACTCACCGTTCTGATGGGCCGACAAGAGGCCGGCTCGAATTCGGCGTAGGTGTAATGCAGCTTGGCAATGTCGTCGAAATCCTTCACGGTGGCGACCACCTTGGTGCCGTGGACGTCGGCGAAAGTGAACTGCTTGTTCATCCAGGTATTATCTTGAATTGGATTTTTGCAGTTGCCGCGGTTCCAGCTCGCCCACAAGCGGTCGATGTTGCAGTGATGCATCCAGAAAATGGGATCGCGCGCCGCCCATGGCACGGAGCCCATGTTCGTGCTGTCTCCCACCCAGACGTGCACGTTGCCGTGGATGCCGAAATCCAGCGTAGCGCAGAACCCCTGGTCCGCGCCATTCTGGCTATAGGTCTGCTGCAAAAGCGCATTGAGCGTCACGTAACTCGGCGGAATCGTAGCCCCGGTGTTGACGCCGGGATTGCGGTTTGCCCGGTACAGCGGGCTCGACGTGACGGCGAATTCCGGCGGAATCGCTCCTTGGGCCGCATTTGAGTAATTCCAATACGGCAGCGTGAAGCTCGGGTCGGCGGACATCTGCCGGACGATCTCCTCGAAATAATAGACGAACATGCGGTGCCACGGCAAAAAGAAGTCCTCTCTCTCGCCGGGGCCGTGAGCCTGGCAGGTGTTCCACATCTCGTCGGCAAGCGTGCGCTGCGGCGACGGAGTTGGATAAATCCGATTGAGCTCGCTTGCCTTCCCCGGTCCGCACCAGTGCGTGTACCATTGAAATGTCCAAGACAGCGGACTTTGCTCCGGCGTCACGCTGGTATTCATCATACGCGCGACGGCGTCTTTGTACTTCTGCAGCATCGCCTTGCCTTGGGTGCTGTAGGCGTTGTAGCGGACCCGCGTGCCCTGCGCCCACGCTTGCTGCTTGATCCAGCTCGAGAACGGAATTGCATCGGCCGCGGCGCCAAGCGCACCCGCAGCGAGCAAAGAACGGCGTGAAATCCGCGACATGACCCTCCCCTTGGTTGCTGGTCGGCGCGGCGCCGACCGTTCTCAAGTTACATTTGATGTTATTCCAAAAACCACTCAAAGATGCGTGATCGTAAAGCGGCTGTGCAGACACGGCGGCGAAGCCCGACGCCGCAGCGAGATTCGACGGCATTGATCGCAACTAGCGGCGAGCGGCCACGGCAAGATGCCGCAGCGCGCTTATTCGCCTGGACGGCGGCGTGGCCGGCTCATATCGATCGAACAGCCCGCGCTGGCCGCCGCGGCTTTTGTCCACTAACATCGGCCGGTTCAGTAGGGGGAGCGGGGCCGCAACAACCTATTCCGCGTCGGAGCGTTCTTGAAGAAAAACCGACGCCTCCTTGGCCCCGCGCGCGTGAGCACCGTCGATGGATACTAGTCTGCTGCATTCCGTGGGTGTTGCACTGCACACTTACGGGCACGACTTCGTTGACGGTGCGGGCCTCGCGCTGCATTCGGCGCACGCCGCGTTCTACATCATCCTCAACCCGATGCGCATGCTGTATCTGTTCGCCGGCGTGTGCATGGGCCTGTCGCTCGGCATTCTGCCGGGCATCGGCGGCATCGCCGGAACCGCGCTGCTGTTGCCCTTCACCTACAGCCTCGATCCGCCGACCGCGTTCGCGCTCCTGCTCGGGCTCGGCGCCACGACGACGACGGCGGATCCGATTTCCGCGATCCTGTTCGGCGCGCCCGGCCACGCCGCTTCGGCGGCGACCACGCTCGACGGCTATCCGATGACGCGGCGCGGCGAGGCCGGACGTGCGCTTGGTGCCTCCTATATGGCGGCGCTGATCGGCGGCCTGTTCGGCGCCGCGCTGATGGCGATCGCACTGCCGGTGATGCGGCCGATCATTCTCTACATCGGCTCGCCGGAGCTGTTGGCGATCGCCGTGTTCGGCATCTCCATGGTGGCGGTGTTGTCGGGCAACGCGCCGCTGCGCGGGCTCACCTTCGCCTGCTTCGGCATGATGCTGCGCATGATCGGCACCGATCCGCAGTCGGGCACGCTGCGCTGGACCATGGACACGCTTTATCTGTGGGACGGC
>JASHWN010000319.1 GCA_030044035.1 Xanthobacteraceae bacterium | reverse complement strand
TGGCCGAAGCGGTCCCAGCGCGCGCTGCGCACATACGGGTAGGTCCATTCCGGCACGACGTAATGGTTCCAGAGCAATACGCGGTCGAGCGCCTTGGCGGCGGCGACCAGATCGGCGCGGCTCTCGGCGAAGATAATCTGATCGATCAGCGCATCGACCGCCGGACTTTTGATGCCGATCAGGTTAGACGAGCCCGGTTGATCGGCGGCCTGCGAACCCCAAAAACCGCGCTGCTCGTTGCCGGGCGACAGCGATTCCGCCCAGGTGTAGGTGATGATGTCGAAATCGAAGGCGCGCAGGCGGTTCACATATTGGGAGTCATCGACCGTGCGGATCGTCATGGTAATACCGAGCCGCTCGAGCGACGGTTTGTAGAACAGAAGGACGCGTTCGAAACCCGGCTGGTCGTTGAGAAACTCGACCGCATAGGGCTCGCCGGTCTTGGCATTGGCGAGATTGCCGTTGCGGATCTCGTAGCCGGCATCGCGCAACAGCAGCACGGCCTGGCGCAGATTGTTGCGCTCCGCCTCGGGACTGCCGCCGACCGGATTGGTGTAAGGCGTGGTAAAGACCTCGGGCGGAACCTTGTCGCGCAGCGGCTGCAGAATTTCGAGCTCGCGGCCGGTGGGCAATCCGGTCGCGGCCAGCTCGGTGCGGTCGAAATAGCTGGAGATGCGTTTGTATTGGCCGAAGAAAAGCTGCCGGTTTATTTCCTCGAAATTGAGCGCGTAGTTGAATGCGAGCCGCACCCGCGGGTCCTTGAACTTGTCGCGGCGGATGTTGAAGGCCAACCCCTGCATGATCCCGATGGCGTTCATCGGAAATTGTTCGAGCACGACGCGTTTTTCCTTGACCGCGGCAAAATCGTAAGCCGTGGCCCAGTCCTTGGCGCTGTTCTCTTCGCGGTAATCGACCACGTCGCCCTTGAAGGCTTCGAGCGCCACCGTGGTGTCGCGGAAATAAAGGAAACGCAGCTCGTCGAAATTGTTGGTGCCGGCCATGACGTTGAGCGCGCGCCCCCAATAATCCGGCACCCGCTCATAGGTGATGTCGCGGCCGGCCGAAAAATTTTTGATGCGATAGCGGCCGGAGCCGAGCGGCGGCTCGAGCGTGGTAGCGCCGATGTCGCGCTTTTTGCCGGAGCTGTCCGTTCCCTCCCACCAATGCTTCGGCAGCACGAGCAATTCGCCGACGATCGCTGGTAGCTCGCGGTTGCCCGGTGCGTCGAACGTGAAGGTGATCTCGCGCTCGCCGGTCTGCTCCAACTTGGCGACGTGCCGGTAATAGGCGCCGAGCTGCGGGCTGTATTGCTTGAAGGCGTTGAAGGAAAAGATCACGTCGGCGGGCGTAATCGGCTTGCCGTCATGCCATTTGGCCTCGGCGCGCAGCCGGTACGAAGCCGAGGAGTGGTCGTCCGGGTACCGGACGGCCTCGGCAATCAGCCCATATTGGCTGAAGACTTCGTCGAGCGCGGACGCCAGCAGAGTGTCGTAGATGAACGGGATGGCACCTTCCAGATTGCCTTTGACGCCTGCCACAACGATGTTGAAATTGTCGAAGGTGCCGATCGCGACTTGCCGCACCGTGCCGCCCTTCGGCGCGGCGGCGTCAACGTAGTCGAACTGCTTGAACCCCTCCGGATATTTGAGATCGCCGAACAGCGACAGGCCGTGGCGCCAAGCGCCGCCGGTCGGCTGGTCCGGCGCCGCGGCGGCGGGCGAAAGGGCCGCCAAGCCGAGCCGCTGCGCGGCCAGGCCGAGCAGGGCGGAGGTAAGCAGGGATCGGCGGTTCACCCGGTTCTCCAGTCAGGCTGCAGGGCAAAACGGAACGCACTACCAAGCTGCACGGGTATCCGCGCCAAGGCTGGGGCGATGCGCGTGCTTATGTGGTTTTCGATTGCGGCGCCAGCATGGGAGGGCGGCGGCGCGACGAAATGCCTTCACATCCGCGTGGGAACGCGGGTTTCGGCCGTCCGCTGACGCTGCGGGGCTTACTTCGCCGGCGCCGCCGGGGCCGGCCCATTCGCCGCAGGCGGAGCCGGCGGATTGTTGCCAGCCGCCTGGTTTGCCGCCGGCTGGTTTTGTTCCGGCTGGTTCTGCGCGGCTTTGGGCAGCGGCAGCGGGTTATCCGAGTTCGAGTTCAGATAGGCGATCACCTCGGCGCGCTGGTGCTCGTTCGAGATGCCGGCAAACGTCATCAGCGTGCCCGGCACGTCGGCGCGCGGATTGGTCAGCCACGGGTTAAGGGCATCGAAGGTCCAGGTGCCGCCCTTGGCCTTCAGTGCCGCGGAATAATCGAAACCCGGCTCGGAGGCTACCTTACGGCCGACGACGCCGTAGAGGTCCGGGCCGATCTTGTTGCCCTGACCCTTGCCGAGGTTGTGGCAAAGTTCGCATTGCTTGGCGGCCTGTTGGCCGCGTTCGATGGAGGCGCTCGCCAGCAGGTTCTCGATCGGCTGTTCGGCCGGAGCCGCCGCGGGGCCGGGTTGTCCCGGCTGCTGCTCCTGCTTCACTTCAATGACGTAGCCAGGCTTGGCGGGAGCCTGTTGCGCGAAGATCGCGCCGGAAGCGATGTGGACGGCAAGGAGCACCAGGCACGTTCCCAAAAGCGCACCGAGAATTTTGTTGATTTCAAAGGAATCCATCGAGGGAGGGCTCCGCGGCGGGAAAAAGAGAGGGAGGGCGGCGCACCAATAGCCGGTTTGCCGCGCCACTGGCAACCCGTATAACCGGGGCGGCTGGCGCTACGATGCCCGACATTCTCATTCTCATTCCCGCCCGCATGGCTTCGACCCGGCTCCCTGGCAAGCCGCTTGCCGACATCGCCGGAGCCCCGATGATCGTGCACGTCTGGCGACGCGCGATGGCGGCAAAGCTCGGCCGGGTCTGGGTCGCGACCGATGCGCGGGCGATTGCCGAGGCGGTGAAGAAATCGGGCGGCGGCGCGGTGCTGACGCGTTCCGATCATGCCTCGGGCACCGACCGCATCTACGAGGCGCTGCAAAAGGTGGATCCGGGCCGCAGCGCCGACATCATCGTCAACATGCAGGGCGATCTGCCGACGCTCGAACCCAAGAGCCTCGTCGCCGCCGTCGCCGCGCTCCAGGCGGACCGCAGCGTCGATATCGCCACCTTGGCGGCCGAAATCAAAAAGCCCGAGGAGCGCACCAATCCCAACGTCGTCAAAGTGGTCGGCACGCCGGTCGGCCCGGCGCGGCTGCGCGCCCTCTATTTCACCCGCGCCACGGCGCCGGCCGGGGAGGGGCCGCTCTACCACCACATCGGCCTTTATGCCTTCCGCCGCGCTGCGCTGGAGCGCTTCGTCAAGCTGCCGCCGTCGCCCCTGGAACAGCGCGAAAAGCTCGAGCAGCTGCGCGCGCTCGAAGCCGGCATGCGCATCGATGCCGCCATCGTCGACGCCGTGCCGCTCGGGGTCGATACGGCGGAGGATTTGGAAACCGCCCGCGCCATGTTAACGAGCCGGCCATGAATCGGCCCACCAAGCGATCGGCCAAGCGGCGCCGCAGCATCGCGTTTCAGGGCGAGCCGGGCGCCAACTCGCACATCGCCTGCAACGCGGCCTATCCGGGCTACGAGCCGCTGCCGTGCCCGACCTTCGAGGACGCGTTCGCCGCGGTGCGCTCCGGCCGCGCTGCGCTCGCCATGATCCCGATCGACAATTCGCTCGCCGGCCGGGTCGCCGACATCCATCACCTGATGCCGCAATCGGGGCTGCACATCATCGGCGAATGGTTCTTGCCGGTGCAGCATCAATTGATGGCGCCGCAGGGCGCGAGCCTGAAGACGATCCGCACCGTCGAGAGCCACGTGCACGCGCTCGGCCAGTGCCGCAACATCATCCGCAAGCTCGGCATCAAGGCGGTGGTCGCGGCCGACACCGCCGGCGCGGCGCGCGAAGTCGCCGAGGCCGGCGACATTACGCGCGCCGCGCTCGCCACCGACCTCGCCGCCGAGATCTACGGCCTGAAAATCCTCAAGCGCAACGTCGCCGACGCGCGCCACAACACCACGCGCTTCATCGTGCTGGCGCGCAAGCCGAAATGGACGAGCCGCGCCGGCGAGCGGGTCGTCACCACGTTCATCTTCCAGGTGCGCAACATTCCGGCCGCGCTCTACAAGGCGCTCGGCGGTTTCGCCACCAACGGCGTCAACATGACCAAGCTGGAAAGCTACATGGTCAACGGCAGCTTCGCCGCCACGCAGTTTTACGTCGACGTGCAGGGCCATCCCAAGGATCGCGCGCTGGAATTGGCGCTCG
>JASHWN010000318.1 GCA_030044035.1 Xanthobacteraceae bacterium | reverse complement strand
CGGGGCAGGACGTGTTCCGCGCGCTGGCGCTCGGCGCCCGCTCGTGCATGTCCGGACGCGCCTACATTTACGGCCTCGGCGCCGGCGGCCAGGCCGGCGTCGCGCGGGCGATCGAGATCATTCGCAACGAGCTCGACGTCACCATGGCGCTGACCGGAACAAAATCCATCAGCGACCTCGGCCGCGATTCGCTGGCGCTGTGACGCCTCCGTCATTCCGGGGCGCCGCGAAGCGGCGAACCCGGAATCCATAATCACGAACGCTGGGGTTATGGATTCCGGGTTCCTCGCTTCGCTCGGCCCCGGAATGACGAAGAATTAGTCTTCCTTATACCCATAGCCCGGCACGTTGCCGCTGGCGCCGTAATATTTGTACGGCAAAAATTTGCCCGACATGGTGATCTTGACCCGGTCGCCTTTCGGATCGGGCTGGCGCTCGAGCTGCAGGTCGAAGTCGATGGCCGACATGATGCCGTCGCCGAATTCCTCCTCGATCAAGGCTTTCAGCGCCGGACCATTGACCATGACCAGCTCATAGAAGCGGTAGATCAGCGGATCGGTCGGCGGCATCGGCGTGCCGCGGTATGGCGTCTCGTTGAGCAGCGCCTGCTCGGCCTTGGACAGGCCGAACAGCTCGGCAGCCTTGGCGACCTGCGGCTTGGTCAGCTTCATCTGGCCGAGCACCGCGCCGGTGATCAGCATCGGCGACATGCCGCCGATCTCGCTGCAGATGTATTTCCAGCTCCAGCCCTTCTCGCGCTTGATGCCGAGCAGTTTTTCGGTGAGTTCGGCCCGCGTCATGGCAACCTCCCATCGTTAGGCACGCGTGTGCCTAATCGACAGGCAAGTGCCGTGCCAAACGCCATTATTGGCCTGCCGAAAAGCTTATCGCTTCGTCATGGCCGGGCTTGTCCTGGCTTGTCCCGGCCATCTACGTCTTCGGGAGTTCACTGAGCCTTAAGACGTGGATGCCCGGCATGAGGCCTGGCATCGCAAGTCGGAGGAATTACCGCACCGTCGGACGCGAGGCCAGTTCTGACGGAGATGGCTTCAGCGCGGCACCACGCCGTCGCGTCCGACGTTGATGCGATTGATATTGAAGCTGCCGTCCGGCTGCTTCACCGCGGCGATGACCGAGAACGCCGCGCCCGGCTTGAGCGCGCTTTGATCGCTGACCACGTAGCGCACGATCGGCACGTCCGGGCCGACGCTGATCTTCTTCTCGCCGTCCTTGTATTTGACGGTGACCACCGGTCCCGCCACGCCGGTGACCGTAGCGCCGACCGTGCCGTTGGTCATGGTGCTGTTGGGCGCGCCGTCCCACGGCCGAAAGCCCTCGCCGGTGCCGCGCATCTGTTCGGCGAAAATGTGGACTTCGATCGCTTTCTGCGAGCCGTCCGGCTGCGGCATGGCTCCGCTGCCGATGTAATCGCCGTCCTTGATGTCGGCGATCGAGGCCTTCACCACTTCGACGACCAAAATCTTGTCGGCAAGATTGAGCGTGAGCGGCGCCCCCTTGTCCGACTTGGCGGCGAGCGCTTTGCCGTCGACTTTTTCGATGACGCCGTGCAAGCGCACGGTTTGCGGCGCCTGCGCCAGCGCAGCGGCGGCGAATGCCGCCAGCAATGCGACGCCGGCGGCAATGCTCTTTCTGATCATGTCGTTTCTCCTCGCCGCGATGCAGTCTCACATCGGCGGATCGACGCCGTTGCTGCCGACCGTGATGTTGGGGGCTTCCAAAGAGCCGTCGGGCAGCTTTTTCGCGGCGGCGATGAAGATTTTGGCGCCGGGTTTTAGATCGGCGGCGCTCCCCGGGGCAAACATCACCACCGTGGCGCTGTCGGGCACGATGAAGGTCTTCTCGCCGTCCTTATATTTCAGGACGAGCTTCTGGCCTCCGGCGCTCGCCACCTGCGATTCGATATTGGCATTGGTCATGGTGCTGTTGGGCATCAGATCCCACGGCCGATGGCCTTCGCCGGTGCCGCGCAGCGCTTCCGGGAAGATATGAATCTCGATCGCCTTTTGCGTTCCGTCCGGCTGCGGCATCGCGGTGATGCCGACGAACAGGCCCTGCTTGACGTCGGCGACCGATTTCTTGACCACGGTGCGGATCGGCGCCTTATCGGCAAGCTTGACCGTCGCCGCGGCGCCATCGCGCGTCTTCACATTCAATGTCTGGCCATCGACGCTTTGAATCGTGCCGCGCACGCGCACCATGTTCGGCGCCTGTGCCAGCGCCGATGCCGCCGCCAGGGCAGCGGTGAGTGCCAGCGCAATTCGCAATCCTTTTGTACTCATCTCATCCTCCCTTGTTTGCGCTTGTCAGCGCCACACGCCGTAATCGCCGAAGGCGACGTTTGGAGCTTCGAGGTTGCCGTCGGGAAGCTTTTTGGCCGCGGCGATGAAGATTTTTTGGCCCGGCTTCAGATCTACGGCGCTCGCCTTCTTGTAGGCGACGATTTCGGCGCTCGGCGGAACGACGACTTTCTGCTGCCCGTCCTTGTAGGTCACGTTCAGCGTTGTGCCGTCGACGCTGGTGACCTCGCTGGCGACCGTGGCATTGGTCATCGTGCTGTTGGGCTGCAGGTCCCATGGCCGATGGCCTTCGGCGACGCCGCGCAGCGCCTCGGGGAAAATAAGGATCGCCAAGGCCTTCTGGCTGCCGTCTGGCTGCGGCATTGCGGTGACGGCGATGTAGTCGCCCTGCTTGATGTCGGAAAGCGAAGCCTTGACCACCTGGTTCACCGGCGCGTTGGCGGCAAGCTGTATTTTGATCATCGCGCCGTCGCGCGTCTTGGCCGCAAGCGTTTGACCGTTGACGCTGTCGATCGTGGCGCGGACGCGCACCGTCTGCGGCTGCTGCGCCTGCGACGGCTGTGCAGCAACGAGTGCCGCCGCACCGAGCAACGCAAGGGCGGTCGCGCCCAAGGTTCGTCGTGTGACTTTACGCATTGGCATCCTCCCGATTGCGCCGGCGTGGTACCGCTGGCGCGCCAGTTTCTTAACACCGCAGACTGGTACCTTATTCCGCCCGCTTAATCGGCGGCAGAAGTGAGATCGGCCTCCAGGAGCGCACGCAACTCGGCCGTCACCTCCGGCGCCCTGCCGAACCACAGCGTGAAGCCGCCGACGGCCTGATACATCAGCATGCCGAGCCCGTCTGCGGTGCTCAGGCCCCGCCCGCGCGCGGCACGCAAGAGCGGCGTCACCAGCGGCACGTAGACGAGTTCGGCGACAACAGCGTGACCGGGTAGTTGCCGGACATCAAGCGGCAATTCGGGCTGTCCTGCCATGCCAAGAACGGTGGCGTTTACCACAAGGCCGGCATCGGCGAGCACCGACTCGTCGCTCCAGTCAGCCGGGTGGACGGCATCGCCGAAGCGCTGGCGCAAACCCTCGGCTCGGCTGCGCGTCCGGTTGACGACGGTGATGCGCCCAACGCCGCGGCCGATCAAGCTGTAGATCACGCCGCGCGCCGCGCCGCCGGCACCGAGCACCACCGCCTTGCCGAGCCCGCGATCCCATTGTGGCGCGCAAGCGTCGAGATTGTCCAAAAAGCCTTCGACGTCGGTGTTGGTCGAGCGGAGCGCGCCGCCTTCGAGCCACAGCGTGTTGGCGGCGCCGACCGCCCGCGCCCGCTCGTCGGGCTGCGACAGCTTAAGCGCCGCCTCCTTGTGCGGCACCGTCACGTTGGCGCCCGCATAGCCGCGCGCGGCAAGCGAGCGCGCGAACTCCGCAAATTGCTCCGGCGGCACCGCTTCGCGCCGGTATTCCCCCGCAATGCCGTAGCGCTTGAGCCAATAATTATGGATCAGCGGCGAACGCGAATGCGCAACCGGCCAGCCGACTATGCACGCCGCGCGGAGCGTTGCGTTCATAGCCGTGATGGCTGGCAAATTCCGCTCATTCCCGCGCAAGCGGGAATCCAGGGGGCTGTCTCTTGCTTCCCAGCAAGGCCACTGGGTCCCCGCTTGCGCGGGGACGAACGGATGTTCAGATCGCTCACGCCTCGGCCACCACGGTATTGCGCAGCACGCCGATGTCCGGACTCTCGACCTCGATGGTGTCGCCTGGCTTGAGCCAGACCGGCGGATCGGCTTTCGGGCCCTTCTTGATCGGCGTGCCGGTGCAGATGACGTCGCCCGCCTTGAGCGTCATGAAGCTCGTCGTGTAGGCGATGATGTCGGCGAACGAAAAGATCATGCTCGCCGTGGTGTCGTCTTGCGTTATCTCGCCGTTTTTGCGCACGACAAGATGCAGCGGCTTGGTCAGATCAAGATCGGTCTCGATCCACGGCCCGATGCCGCCGGTAGCATCGAAATTCTTGCCCTGGGTGACGTTGAACTGGCCGTGCCGCGTCCAGTCACGGATCGTGCCCTCGTTGGCGAGCGTCACGCCCGCGATCGTCTCCAGCGCCTTGTCCCTGGCTACATGCTTGCTTTCGCGACCGATGACGATGGCGAACTCGCCTTCGTAATCGAGCTGCTCGGAGATTTTCGGCCGCACCAGGTTTTGGCCCGAACCGACCATCGAGTTCGGCGCCCGATAAAACATGCTCGGATATTTGGGATTGTTGGTGACGTTATAGTCCTGGCCGCGGTTGGCGTAGTTGATGCCGATGCAGAGGATTTTTTCCGGCGCCAAGAGCGGCGGCAAGAGCTCGACCTCGGCAAGGCGCACGTCCGGCCGCACACCCTCTGACGCCGCCTTGGCCTCGCCGAGCGCCTGGGCGCGAAACACTTCGAGCAGGCTCGAGAACCGGCTCAAACGCCCGCGCAGATCCACGATGCCGTCGCCGACCACAGCGCCGAAACTCGGCCGGCCGCGCAGATTGTAGCTCGCAAGGCGCATTTCGCGTCTCCCCGGGGCTGCTCGCGCAGGCTTTGGCTCAATCGGCCGCCTGCCGCGGTCCGGGCGATGTGTTAAAAGTCATCGCCGCGGCGGTCAACGCCTTCCCTTGCCGCGGACCGGCTTGAATGAAATCCATTTTCATCGATTGCAACGACCAACTGGCGCCGGTGTGGCAGCGGGTGCTGCGCGCCGACGACCCGCCGATTGACGTCAACCGTAAGCCGTTGGCGCAAGCCGAGCTGCCGCGCCTGCTCGACGGCTACGCCATTTGCATCGACGATCACTCTTACATGCCGACCGAGCTGGTGGCGCAGTGCGGCGCGCTCGAGCATATCGTGTTTCTCGGCACCGGCGCGGCGAGCTACATGAATCCGGCCGAGCTGAAGGCGCGCGGCGTCACCGTGCACACCATAAAGGGCTATGGCGACACCGCAGTGGCCGAACACGCCATCGCGCTCATGCTCGCCGCGAGCCGCGACGTCGCCGCCATGGACCGGGGCATCCGCGCCGGCACCTGGTCGACGCGCGAGGGCGTGCAGCTTCGCGGCAAGACGCTCGGCATCGTCGGGCTTGGCGGCATCGGCCGCGAAACGGCGCGCATCGGCCGCGGCCTGGGCATGGAGGTGATCGCCTGGAACCGCACGCCGCGCGACGGCGACTCGCTGGTCGCGCTCGATGAACTGCTCGCCCGCTCCGACGTGATCAGCCTTCATCTTGCACTCAACGACGAGACGCGCGGCCTCATCGGCGCGGCGCAGATCGCACGCATGAAATCGGGCGTGATCCTG